>CANREQ010000019.1 GCA_947629695.1 uncultured Clostridia bacterium
ATAATGAGCGAAGAACTGCAACGCCCCGAAATTACAAAAGAGCATATCACATTTTGGATCACCCGTTTCCGCGACATCGATCCCAAAGATTTGGAGAGCCGAAAGCGTCTGATCGACGGGTTTGTAAACAGCATTTACCTCTTCGATGACAAAATCGTCTTTGTCTTTAACTTCAAAGACGGAACAAAAGAGGTATCTCTGCGGGAATTGGAAGAAGAATTGAGTTCGGATTTGGAAGCAAACGCTCAACCAAAAACAGCGGCAGGCTATGTGCCTGCCGCTGTTTTTGTATTAAAGTGATACGGATTGAAATTGCGAATTTGCGTCCCTCCCCCGGACGCGCTAATGCGAATAGGGATCCCGAAAATCGCAACGAAGCGAGATTTTTGGGAAAAGGAGCCGCAACGGAGCGAGGTTCAAATTTTTTAAAGTTTCGCCAAAAAATATTTTTAAGTAAAAATGTTTACAAAGCCGCGTTCGTATATTATAATGTATTGCATATGTGGGTGTTGATATTACAGATCATGTTGCTGGGCGTGTCGCTGGCTATGGACGCGTTTGCCGTATCGGTCACGGACGGCATGTGCTACGGCGATTTGAGCCGCGGAAAGGCGGTAACCGTTCCGCTTACGTTCGGCATATTTCAGGCGGCAATGCCTCTTGCCGGGTTTTTTCTCGGCACGCTCTTCATAAGTTACATAGATTCCTTCGATCATTACGTCGCGTTCGGACTGTTGCTTTTGATCGGCGGCAAGATGATGCTTGACGGCATAAAGGAATTAAGGAGCGAAGAAAGCAGTTTGTCTATCAAAAAATTCCGCTACGGAGAGGTGTTTTTGCAGGGGATCGCCACCAGCATAGACGCTCTCGCCGTAGGTATAAGCATGCTTTCCATGGCGGGCATAACCGATATAAACGTGTTTGGCTTTGTCGCGATAATCGGCGTAGAGACATTCATCATCAGCTTGACCGGACTTATAATAGGCAAAAAAATCGGCAAGCTCTTTGCGGGAAAGGCGAGCGTTGCCGAAATCGTAGGCGGTTTGGTTTTGATAGGCATAGGCATAAAGGTGCTTGTCGAGGGGCTCATCGCTTAACTTCTTGATTTATCGCCCGCCCGATCTCTATTTCGATATCTCTGTTGCCGCGCCTTATCCGACAGCCGTCAAGCGCGGCTTTTAAATTTTCGTCGGCGATGAGTGCGGTTATCCCGTCGTAAAGGGAGTGTGCGTCCAGCTCGCTTTCGTTTAGAACTCGGCACAGCCCCCGCGCTTGGAAATATCTTGCGTTTTCCACCTGATCCCCGCGGCTTTGGCCTTCGAGGGGGATAAACAGAGTGGGGATTTTAAGCGAGATAAGCTCGTTTGCGGAGTTGGAGCCGCACCGCGCGACGGCATAATCGCAGGCGGCGTAACAAAGCCCCATATCGTCGGAAAACTCCAACTGTTTATAACCCGCTATCCCGCAATCCACTTTGTTCCCCTTGCCGCACAGGTGCAAGATGTTGTATTGTGCGCAAAGCTTTTTGAGATTTTCCCTCAGCGCGCCGTTGATTTTTGCGGAGCCGCTACCGCCTCCGAACACGAGAACGGTGGGCCGCATATCAAGATTTAACCTTTCTTTTGCCTCTGTCTTGCTCCTTGAAAACAGCGATTTCCTCATCGGCGTGCCCGTATACACGCCGTTTTTGAATTTTCCGGCCGTCTCGGGAAAGGCGGTCAGAGTCCTTTCGCACTTGCGCGATATTAGCTTTGTCGTCAGCCCCGCGCTCAAATCGGATTCATGCGTGAGCACGGGAATGCCGCAACTTGCCGCGGCATAGGCAGCGGGCAGACAGACGTATCCGCCCTTGCAAAACAGCAGGTCGGGTTTGATTTCGCCCAGAATACGCTTGCACTGCGCGTGGGCTTTAATGAGCTTTACGGGTATGGAGATATTGCAAAGGATTTTCCCGCGCACCAACTTCACTCCGTCATACGCGTAAAATGGCACGCCGCATTTCTTGCAAATTTCCTCTTCGATCCCGTGCGTGCCGAGGTAAGAAATTTCGTAATCTTTGCTTAAATCCTCTATAAGCGCTATGTTGGGTATGACGTGTCCGGCGCTTCCGCCGCCGCAAAAAGTTATCTTTTTCATAATGCTATTATATTTTATCTTTCCGCATTTTATGTCGAAACGAGGGGAAGGGGAGACGCCACGCGGCCGCACGTCTTTAAAATACCGATACCGTTGATGTTTTAAACGGCAAATGCGTTTTAAAGCGGCATTGCCCTAATTATTTCACCGCCGATATCTTCAAACGCGCCGTAAATTTTTTCCACAGGTTGACAAACGCGCAAAATGATTGTAAAATAGAAGTATGGAACCTTTATACATTCTCTTCGTCGTTTCCGGCGGTGTGTTCGTCGTGCTCATGCTTGCGCTGTTCTTTTTCAGCCTCGAGCAGTGGAAGAGCAATTCCAACACGAGGAACAGGATTGCGGAAATGTACGGGGACGAAAATATAGCCAAAATGGAATACGACCTCGCCTTTTACGACGGCGATCTATACAGCCGCCGCGCGCGTTCCGATTCCGCAAAGCAGGTTACCTTCGACGACGTTTTCAGCGGCAGGGCGGAGGAGAGCGGGGAGATTGACGAGCTCACGCGTTTCAACCCGATAGCGGAGGCGGAGGATAAGGTTATAGTCGGCCGCTACGACCCCGAAACTTCGGAGTAAATAAAAAGTTTATAGTTAATTTGCAAATTTTTATGCCGCGCGCGGTTTCAGTTCCGCGCGCGGCCTTTTAATAAAAGCTTATTTGACCTCGAAATTCATCAAAAGCGGCCTGCCGAACACGGGCATGCTTATTGTGAATTTGCCGTTCGCGATCTTAGTAGTCTGTTTGAATCTGTAACCGAGGATACCCAGCTCCGCGCTCAGCTCCTGCGTTTTGGGGTTATAAGTATAACCGCACTTGTATACATTCTTTTTATTGGGCCACTTGCGCTTGAAGCTTATTTCAAGTTCTTTTTCGTCAAGTATTGTGATTCTGAAATAATCGTACTTTTCAAGCAGGTTTTCGTTGCCGAGCCTCGCCGCCGTACATTCGTAGGTGTTGATGTAGGGGTGCGTCAGATCTTTCAAAGAGGAGCTTTTATCGAACGTGAAAGCGCACAAAAACAGACAGCAAAGCGCAAAAACGCACAACAATAAGTAATGTTTTCTTTTCATACAAAATAGTATGAGTAAAAAGTGAGCAAAAAATAACCGTCCGCCGTATGGCGGACGGTATTTGTAAAGTTGATTTTATGCCTTGCCTATGCAGCCGAAGATTTCCATCTTCTCCTTGACGGTCGCCTTGATAGCCGCCGCACCGTCCGCAAGAAGCTTTCTCGGGTCAAATCCCTTGCCCTGCAGATCCTTGCCGGCCTCGATATATTTCCTCGTAGCTTCCTGGAATGCAAGCTGGCACTCCGTATTGACGTTGATTTTCGCAACGCCCAAGGAAATTGCCTTTTTGATCATATCGGTGGGAATACCCGTGCCTCCGTGGAGCACCAGGGGCATATCGCCGACCTTCGCCTTGACCGCCGCAAGCGTTTCAAAGCTCAAGCCTTCCCAATTTGCGGGGTACTTGCCGTGGATATTTCCTATGCCGGCCGCAAGCATCGTAACGCCCAAATCGGCGATTTTTTTGCACTCTTCGGGGTCGGCGCATTCGCCTTTGCCGATAACGCCGTCCTCTTCGCCGCCTATTGCGCCTACTTCCGCCTCAAGCGAAAGCCCGAGTTGTTTTGTTACGTGCACCAGCTCGGTCGTCTTTGCGACGTTTTCCTCGATGGGGAGGTGGGAGCCGTCGAACATTATCGAAGAAAATCCCGCTTTAATACATTTATAGCAACCCTCATAGGTGCCGTGGTCGAGGTGGAGGGCAACGGGAACGGTGATTTTCATTTCCTCAATCATCGCCTTAACCATAGCCGCAACCGTCTTAAAGCCAGTCATATATTTGCCCGCGCCTTCGGAAACGCCCAAAATTACGGGAGCCTTAAGCTCCTCCGCGGTCTGAAGAATGGATTTGGTCCATTCAAGATTGTTGATGTTGAATTGACCGACGGCGTATTTTCCGTCCCTTGCTTTTTCCAGCATTTCCTTTGCCGAAACCAATGCCATAAATTACCTCCGTTATCATAAAAAATTTGTGTTTGAGTAAATAACTATTTTATCTACCTTAATAAGTATAATTCATCGACGGGCAAATTTCAAGTGTATTTTGAAATTTTTTGTAAAATGAGTAAAAAGAGATAGCCCCGCGCATATGCCGCAACGAAATTAAAATATTAGTTGTAAAAGGTTTTAAAATTTTTGTTGACTTGCGCAAAGTAATTTGATATAATCAAACACGAAAAGAATATTTTAAATTCGGAGGAATTTTATTATGGCAAACGTAAAAGTTGCTATCAACGGTTTCGGCCGTATCGGCCGTCTCGCATTCAGACAGATGTTTGATGCGGAAGGCTATGAGATCGTAGCTATCAACGACTTGACAAGCCCCAAAATGCTTGCTCATCTTTTGAAGTACGATTCTGCACAGGGCAGATACAAATATGCCGACAGCGTAGTAGCGGGAGAAGACAGCATTACCGTAAACGGCAAGGAAATCAAAATTTATGCCGAGAAAGACGCGGCTAATCTTCCTTGGGGACAGATAGGCGTCGATGTCGTTTTGGAGTGCACGGGCTTCTATACTTCCAAAGAAAAAGCTTCCGCACATATCGCCGCAGGCGCTAAAAAGTGCGTTATATCCGCACCCGCCGGCAACGACCTCCCCACAATTGTATACAGCGTAAATGAAAATACTCTTAAAGCTTCCGACACGGTCATTTCCGCCGCAAGCTGCACGACAAACTGCCTTGCGCCCATGGCCGCGACGCTCAACAAGCTCTGCAAGATCAAGAAGGGCTATATGACGACCATTCACGCCTACACGGGCGACCAGATGGTGCTTGACGGACCTCACCGCAAGGGCGATTTGAGAAGGGCAAGGGCGGCCGCCGTAAACATCGTTCCAAACTCCACGGGCGCGGCAAAGGCGATAGGCCTTGTAATACCCGAGCTTAACGGCGTCTTGGACGGCTGTGCACAGCGCGTGCCCGTTCCCACCGGTTCGCTTACCCAGCTTATCGCGGTTTGCGAAGGCGAGATTGACGCAAAGAGCGTGAACGCCGCAATGAAGGCCGCTTCCAGCGCTTCCTACGGCTACACCGAGGATGAGATCGTATCCAGCGACGTTATAGGTATCACATACGGCTCGCTGTTCGACGCTACCCAGACGAAGTGCATGCCCCTCGGCGACGGCACGACGCTTGTAAAGGTAGTATCCTGGTACGACAATGAAAATTCCTATACCTCCCAGATGGTAAGGACTATCAAGTATTTTGCCGAATTGAAGTAAAATTTAAATACGCAACAGGGGGCTTCGGGGAAATCCCGGAGCCCTTTTGCGCGCCCGAAGCCATATTCGGACAAAAATTTTTTATAACGCATTTATTGCCCGCAATTTTGCTGACAATAATAGTAGAAGCGTGGTATAATAATCGGGAAATTCAAGTAAAAACAGGCGGGTTTTGACAGCCCGCGCATGGAGAGAAGATGGAAAAAATAAGCGAAAATATATTCTATGTAGGCGTTGACGATAAAGATATAGACCTTTTCGAGGGCATTTTGCCCGTTAAACACGGCATGGCATACAATTCATATATTATAAAAGATGAAAAGTGCGCCGTAATCGACAGCGTGGACGCGCATTTCGGCAACGAGTGGCTGAATAATATTGAGGAAGTCCTCTGCGGCCGCTCACCCGATTACATCGTCGTTCTGCATATGGAGCCCGACCATTCCGCAAATATATTTGCATTTACCGAAAAATATCCCGAGGCAAAGGTGGTGGGCAATGCAAAGACGTTTGTCATGTTGCAGGAGTTTTTCGGAACCGACTACGACGGGCGCAGGGTAGTTGTCAAAGAGGGCGAAAAGCTTTCTCTCGGCAAGCGTGAGCTGACATTCGTATTCGCGCCCATGGTTCATTGGCCGGAAGTTATGATGGCGTATGAAAGCTCCTCGGCCACGCTCTTTTCCGCCGACGCGTTCGGCAAATTCGGCATGCGAGCATATGAAGAGGATTGGACGGATGAGGCGCGCAGTTATTATTTCGCCATAGTCGGCAAGTACGGCGCGCAGGTTCAATCTGTTTTAAAAAAGCTTGCGGCGTATAAAATAGACAGAATCTGCTCTCTGCACGGCCCGGTCTTATCGGAAAACTTGGGCTATTATCTGGATCTGTATTACAAATGGTCGTCCTATACGCCCGAAATCGACGGCGTGCTGGTGGCTTATTCATCCGTCTACGGCCATACCAAGGCGGCCGTTGAAGAGCTCTGCGATAAATTGAAGCAAAACGGAGTTAAGGCCGAAGCCGTCGATCTTGTCCGCACAGAGCGCACCGAGGCAATTGCAAAGGCGTTTATGTATCAAAAAACCGTCTTTGCAACCACGACGTACAATGCGGATATTTTCCCCGCCATGCGCGAATTTTTGGACTGCCTTGCGGAGCGCAATTACTGTAAACGTACCGTCGCGTTCATGGAAAACGGCAGTTGGGCGCCCGTTGCAACGCGCGCAATGCAGGCGAAGCTTGAAAAGTGCAAGGACTTAACTTACGCGGAAAGCACGGTGAAGATCCGCTCGGCATTGAATGAAGAGAGCAGGGCGCAGATAAGCGCGCTTGCCAAAGAGCTTAGCGCAAAATAATTACGCTTACAAGGTGATAAAATGAGGAGAAGCGACAGGGAAATTACTTGTTTGGAAGAGATAACCGACGTGCTCGACGCGTGTCAAACCATAAGGCTTGGATTGCACGATGATAAATATCCGTACATTGTGCCCCTTTCATTCGGTTGGGAAGAGGCGGACGGCAGAATTTACATATATTTTCATTGCGCGAAAGAGGGGAAGAAGGTCGATTTGATAGCCAAAGACAACGCCGTTTGCGTCGAATGCGATATTCTGAACAGATATGTAAGGACGGAAAGGGGAGTGACCGCCGATTATCTCAGCGTTATTTGCTTCGGGCACGCGGAAAGAGTGACGGGAGAGGAAGCCGAGCACGGCATAAAATTACTTCTCAGCCATTGCGGGGAGGCAGGTTCGGCCAAAGATTGCGTGCTGAGCGGCCTCGTCGCCGTATATAAAATAACCGTTGATGAGGTCACAGGCAAAAAACGCTTTAAGTGATTTGGCGTTTGCGTTTAAAATGACTTGATTTTTGTGCGAGTTAGTTGTAATATAATATAGCAAACGGCACAAAAATTTCCGCTTCCGTAGTTAAATGGATATAACAAGCCCCTCCTAAGGGCTAGTTATGGGTTCGATTCCCGTCGGGAGTACCAAAACACATGCCCCGCGCTCGCTTTCGGCGAGCGCGGGGCGCGCTTTTAATTAAATTTAAATTACTCTGCGGTTTTCCCGAGTATCTTATATAAAATTTTGTAAAGGGTCAATGCCTCGTCATCGCTCAAGTTTACGCAGGACGCAATCTTTTTTGGCACTTCGACCGCGCGCTCCCTGAGGTCCAAGCCTTTTTGAGTAATTTTGACAATCAACAATCTTTCGTCGGTTGAGGCGCGCTCTCTTTTCACAAGCCCTTTAACTTCAAGACTTTTCAATACGGGGGTAATTGTGCCCGAATCGAGGAAAAGTTTCTCCCCGAGAGCTTTTGCACTGCATGTTCTCTCTTCCCAAAAAACCATCATCGCAATATATTGGGTGTATGTCAAGCCGAGCTCATCTAAAAAAGGCCGATATTTTTTAACTATCTCCCGTGCGCACGCATAGAGGGGGAAGCAAAGTTGGTTTTCAAGTTTTAATACGTCGTATTTTTCCATAGTGTTTTATTTAATCCGCTCCGCAGTTTTTCTCTGCCGCGGCCGCCGCGAGCACCGCCTTTGAAAGTTGATCTCCGCAAGAGGTGGGCCGCCTTCCGCAGGTAACGCCGGACAACTTCGCCGCAATATCTTCGGCTTTCATTCCGTCTATCAAAATGGGTATGGCTTTAAGATTTCCGTTACAGCCTCCCGTGAATTTGACATTGCTTATTACTCCGTTTTCAACGTCCATTTCGATGAGGGTAGAGCAGGTATTTTCCGTTTTGTAAGCGTAGTGCATCACAAAATTGCCTCAACTTGCTTTTTGACCTCGGACATTTTAGTCGTCGGCTCGAACCGTGCGACGAGATTTCCTTCCCTGTCAATCAAAAATTTTGTGAAATTCCATTTGATTTTGCTGTTATTTTTATAGTCTTTATCATTTCTTTTTGCCGCACCGGATACGATTAAGCCCATTATTCCGCTGAATCCTTCGAACTTGCTGTTCTCTTCAAGCCATTTATAGAGGGGTATCTGATTTTCTCCCAGCACATCTATCTTGGCAAACTGCGGGAATGTTATTCCGTATCTGCCCGTGCAGAAGGAGTGTATTTCCTCGTCGCTCCCCGGGGCTTGCTCGCCGAACTGATTGCAGGGGAAGTCGAGAATTTCGAGCCCGTCCTTTTGGTGTTCGTCATAAAGATCTTGCAAATCGTCATACTGCGGAGTAAATCCGCAACCCGTCGCCGTGTTGACAATCAGCAGTACTTTGCCGCGATAATCCGATAAGGGTACGTCCTTCCCGTCCCGTGATTTTACCGTAAAATCATAAACATTCATATCTTTTCACCTCATATTTAATTTAGCTCAATTTAATTGAGTTAAATATATTATACCCAAAAATTTTAAAATTACAATTATTTTAAGCCGGGATAGCTCAAAATTCATTCAACTTTCACATTTGACGGCAGATGGTATAAAAATTGCGGGGCGGCATTTATTGCCGCCCCGCACGAAATTTTTCAACTTTTACTTATCTTCTTTCGGCGTTCTGTAAAATATCTTATATCTGAAGCGGTACAGAATAATCGCCGCCGTAATCGCGACAACCACCGCTACAACCGTCCACACAATGGCGGGATTGAAATCCTTTATGTCGAGGCATCGTACATTTATCCACATTTGGTTGATGTCGTGCAGTCTGTCGCCGAAGTCAACCATAACCACGCTCCTTGCAATTACGCTTTGAGGGGGGTATTGCGCAAATGCCTGCCGCCCGCGGCTTATATCGTCCGTCGTGTAAACGGTATAATTTATGTCGTTTCCGTACTCGCTTCCCAGCGTTTGGCTTATTGTTTCCGCGTCGTCGGGTATTTCAAGCTGGCTCGCGTCTACGTAAAGCGATACGTCCCCGCCGAAGAAATAGCTTAAATCATATTGGCAAACTTCGGTCATTTCATCGTCGAAATACTCGTCATCGGGGTTGAAAACCGCGCCGTAGTTGTAATCGAGGTAATCGTACACCATATCGCCCGCGATAGAGGAAGTGTAGCCGATATAGTACATGTTCCGTATCGCGTTGTCGGGGCGGGAGAGGAAGTTGACAAACGCCTCCGCCGCGATTTGCTTGTTTTTATCGCCCGCGATGCCGTCTTTCAGCATGACCCAGCCGTCAAACCAAAGATTTGTGCACTCGTCCGGCACGGAATACCACAGCTCGGTGGGGTTATTCTCGTCCCCGTCGGCCTCGTCCATGATATACACGCCGTCGCCCGACCATTGATAATTCGCCGCGACCTTGCCCGTTATCATATCCGCCTTGCCGCTGTCCGTTTCAAAGGAGTACACGTTTTCCTTGATGCCCTTTAAAATGCGTTCCGCCGCGTCCACCGTATCTTGGTCGGTGTCGTTCAACAGCTCGTTTCTGCGCTCGGCGGTTAAGCCGTCGGAAAGCAATTCTTCTTTATTTAAAATACCCAGCGCCGGGAAGTAGGAATCGCGCACATTGTCTTTAATGGTAACGCGCCTGTTGTACTTCTCGTTTTGAAGTATGTCCCACGTAGCCGCGTTGTCGGAGCTAACCGTTTCGGGATTATAGATTATCCCCGTCGTGCCCCACATGTAGCACGCGGCGTAGTTTTGCCAGCCGTTTTCCTCGAAAACCCCGTCTATAAAGGGGGAGACGTTCTGCGCGTAGTAGTTGTTATCTGCTTCCGCATCCAAAAATTCGTCGGAATAGGCGACAAGCTCATCCTCTGCGAGCAATTTCATGATGAGGTAATCGGAGGGGCAGACCAAATCGTACTTATCCCCCAAACTCAATCTGTTGTACAGATCCTCGTTGGTGCCGAAAGTGGAGTACTCGACGCGAATATCGAAGCCGTAATCGGAAGAGTTAAACCAATCGGTGAAATCTTCCACCATGCTGTTTACGCCTATAACGCCGCCCGCTTCCTCGTCGTAAGGGTTGTCTATTTCAATCAGCTCGTCATCGTCCCAATCGCCGAGGTCGATATATTCCTCCCAGCTTGCGACGCGGAGAACAAATTCCTTTTGCCCGCCCGAGCATGCGGTCAGCGAAAGGGAGGATAAAAGCAGCAGGGAAGCCGCGCCTATGCAGACAAATTTTTTAAATTTTTTCATCTTTTTTCTCCTTGTTTCTGCCGGGAATGACGTTAATGCACACCACAAAAGCCACCACGATGAGGAAAATCAATGTGCTCAATGCCCATAAAGCCGTCTTGATTTCCGTCTGTGAGCCCTTTGTCGCGTTTACCACGTAGGTGCTTATCGTATCGAAAGTGGAAGGCTTTGTGTAAGTCGTTATGAAATAATCGTCAAGCGAGAGCGTGACCGCGAGCATGAAGCCGGAAAATATTCCGGGTATAAGCTGAGGCAACACGACCTTTATAAGCGCCTGGGCGGGTGTTGCGCCCAAATCGAGCGCCGCCTCGTAGAGGCTGTTATCAAGCTGTTTGAGCTTGGGCGCGATCGATAAATAAACGAAGGGGGCGGAGAGCACGGTGTGGCCTATGACGAGGGGGATAAAGCTGTCCTTGCTTATCCCGAGCAAAATGATGAGGAGTACGCACACCGAAAAGCCCGTAACCACGTCGGCGTTTACGACGGGTATCTGGTTGGCGGTATTCAACAGGTTTTTGGACAGTTTTTTGGAATAATGCGCGCCGATTGCGCCCAAAGTGCCGAAAATCGTGGCCAAAAGTGCGGAGCCTATCGCGAGCAACAGGGTGCCGAATATCATATTTCTCAGACTTTCGTTCGCAAAGAGGTTGATATAATTATCGAAAGACGCGCCGCTTACGCCGCCGCCCACCGTGGTCGCGTCCGTAAAGCTGTACGCCGCGAGAATGAGTATGGGCAAATACATGAGCGCCAGCACGAGCGCGAGCCAGCAAAGCCGCAAATATTTCTTCATAATACCGTCCTCCTTGCGTCGCTGTCTTTATCGCCGAATCTGTTTGTAACCAACGTCACTATAAATATAATGACGAGGAGCACGAGGGAAATCATCGAGCCGTTGTTCCAATCATATGCGCTGAAATAACTGCCGATGAGGCTTCCCATAATGTACGTGCTGTTGTACAGCATGTCGAGGACGACGTAGTTTGTCATCGAGGGCAACAGCACCATGGTTATGCCGGAAATTATCCCGGGGATGGAAAGCGGCAATGTCACGCGCAAAAAGACTATGAATTTGTTTGCGCCGAGGTCCGCCGCCGCCTCAAGAAGATTTTTATCCAGCTTCAAAAAGGAAGTGTAGAGGGGCAGGATCATAAACGGCAGGAAATCGTAAGTCATTCCAATTACCGAATTGAGGAAGGGGTGAAGGGAGATGTTGCCCTCCAAAAGCGTCAGAACCTCTTTAAGCGCCGTTATGCGCAACGTAAAGTTTATCCACATCGGCAGGATAAACAGCATAAGCAGTACGTATTGCTTTTTAAAGCCGCTCCTCGCGAGGAAGTACGCGGTGGGATAGGCGATGAAAAGACAGAGGAGCGTAGTCACAATTGCCAGCGCGAAGCTGTACAATAGGGTGCCGAGGGTGTTCGTGCTCGAAAAGAATCCGATGAAGTTGTCAAACGTGAACTTGCCCTGCCCATTGCTGAACGCGTAGTAAATTATAACCAGAAGCGGCGCGATCACAAAAAGGATAAGGAACAGCGCGTAGGGGATACACAACTGACTTCTGTTAAAGCGGAGTTTCATTATTTTTTATCCTCCGCAACCTTCAGGGAAAGTTTGATTTTCTCTTTGGGAATTATCAGGCTTACGCGGTCGCCCGTGTTCCACATGTCGGGGCAGGAGAGCACGTAGTCCTCTTCGTTTTCCTCCGTCCTGACTATGTAGCGGTAGTGGTCGCCTTTATATATTATGGAAATAATATTTCCGACAACGCCTCCCGCTTCTTTATCGTCGCTCATCGTAATATCCGCCGTTTCCACTTCGACGTCAACTTCCGTGCCCGTAAGATCGAGCTTTTCGCCCTGGGCCGTTATAAGGTAACCTTCCTCGTCCAAATGAGAAGAAGGGTACAGGGATGTCACGTCGCAATCGAACTCGCCGTCGCCGAATTGCACGGTGTTCGTCTTTGTTATTACGCCGCTGTATTTGTTTACCGTATAGACCTTTTGCATAAGGTGAATGCCGTCCGGCTCTATCTTCATACCCGTCAAATTGCCTACTATGGCTGACATAGTACTCTGAATAACTATCTCAAAACGCCCTAAAACGACGGTAATTTCATAGTGAACGCCCTTAAATACGCAGGATTGCACTTCGCCTTTGAGTTGTCCTTCTCCGGGCGCGCACAGCTTAATATCTTCCGGGCGGACGACCACGTCAACCATTTCGTTGACCTCGAAGTCGTCCACGCAGTCAAATTCCGCCCCGCAGAACTTGACTTTGCGCTTGCCTACGACCGTTCCGTTGAAAATGTTGCTGTCCCCTATGAAGTCCGCGACGAAGGTATTTATCGGCTCGTTGTAAATTTCGGTGGGGGTGCCTGTCTGCTGTATCTCTCCGTCGTTTATAACGACTATCTTGTCGGACATGGTGAGCGCTTCTTCCTGGTCGTGCGTTACGTAGATAAAGGTAATGCCGAGGCGCTTGTGCATGTTCTTCAGCTCTATCTGCATTTCCTTTCTCATCTTCAGATCGAGCGCGCCGAGCGGCTCGTCCAAAAGCAGGATCTCCGGCTCGTTGACTATCGCCCTCGCTATGGCTATACGCTGTTGCTGTCCGCCGGAAAGGGTGGAGACGCTCCGCTTTTCAAACCCTTCCAAATCCACCAGCTCGAGGGTGCGCTTGACCTTTTTGTCTATTTCGCTTTTGGCAAGCTTTTTGTATTTCACCTTCGCGTTGCCCTTTTTGTCAACGTAGCTCACTTCCGTCTTTTTCAGCTTGAGCCCGAACGCGATATTTTCGTAGACATTGAGGTGGGGGAAGAGTGCGTACTTTTGGAACACGGTGTTAACTGGCCGCTTGTTGGGCGGCAGTTTGCTTATGTCCTCGCCGTTTAAAAGGATTTGCCCGCTCGTGGGGATTTCGAACCCGGCTATCATGCGCAATGTCGTGGTCTTTCCGCAGCCGGAGGGCCCCAAAAATGTGACAAATTCGCCCTTTTTTACCTGCAGGTTGAATTTATCGACCGCGATGGTCTCGCCGTCGAAAACTTTGGTTACGTCAATCAGCTCGATGATATTTTCGCTATTTTCCATAATAAATCTCCTTAAAAATTCGGCGGCGTGGAAATCCACAAAAATTTAGCCGTTGTCTTGCCCGCATTGGAAACGCAATGCGATTTGTTTGCGGTGTAGTAAAATGTCTCGCCCTTCTTGCAGACGTATTTGTTGTCGCCAAGCTTTACGCACAGCTTTCCTTCCAGCACGTATCCGAATTCCTCGCCCTCGTGCGGGAAGTCCGGCGTGGTGGAGGCGCCGGGCAGAAGCTCCACCAGCACGGGTTCCATTTCGTTTTTCTGCGCGTTGGGGATTATCCACTTGAGCAACATTCCGCCGTCCCGCTTTTCGATGAAGTCCTCCGCGCTGAACGCTATACGCTCGTCGTTTTCCCTCTTGAAAAATTCCGACAGATCCGTGCCGAGAGCGTCGAGGATGTCCACAAGCGTGGCTATGGACGGCGAAGTCAGGTCGTTTTCAAGTTGCGAAATGTAGCCTTTAGTCAGCTCGCACCTGTCGGCAAGTTCCGACTGAGATAGGTTCAGCTGTTGTCGCAACCGTTTGATTTTAGAGCCGATCTCCATAATAATTCTCCGTTATATTAAACCTTGCGTTTATAATTGTTAAACGGTTAATAAAAATAAACTTAAAGTTTAGCAAAAATAAACTCAACGGTCAACATTATATATGGCGCGCGCGTGCGTGTCAACAAATAATAAATAATTTGCAAACTGTTAAAAATTTTGTTGATTTCGCTGAAAAATGAGAGCCGCTAACAGTATTTTGACAAAATTATGCTTAAAATTACAATTTAAGGACAGCGGCTTGAGGGACGGGAAGGGAACGGGAAAGAAAAGAGGAAAAGCCGAGCGGAAAAAAGCGCAACAAAAAGCGCGGAAGAATAAATTCCGCGCATTTTATACAGTCCGGATATTTACGCCCTTTTACGCCATGGCGTTGAGTTTTTTTGCAAGGCCGGATTTCTTGTTTGCCGCCGTGTTCTTTTTGATGACGCCTTTGGTCACTGCGCCGTCGATGGTGGAGCACACATCGGGGAACATCGCCGTCGCCGCCGCTTTGTCGCCCGATTCTATAACGGCGAGGAATTTCTTAACGGCGTTTTTAAGCTGGGTTTTGATGATCTTGTTCTGTTCGGTTTTCTTCTCCGTAACCAATGTGCGCTTCTTTGCGGATTTGATATTAGGCACGTTTATTTCTCCTTTTTGGATGTATTCTAACTTAAATCTTGAATGATTTTATCATAAAACGTCGGGCTTGTAAACTGTTTTTTATGCGCTTTTTCAATTTTTTTAATATTATTTTATTCCCCGTAATATTTATATTGTATGAAGTCATCCGGCCCGCGCGGCAATATGAAGGTGGCGGTTTTCGATAGCGGCATAGGCGGCCTCAACCTGCTTAAAGAGTGCGCCCGTACCCTGCCGGAAGTCTCCTTTTATTATCTCGCGGATAACTACAACGTGCCCTACGGAAACAAGAGCAAGGGGGAAATATTTTCCCTCGTCGTCCAAAAGCTCTCCCTATTGCCGTGCGCGGAGCTTTCTGCGGCGGTCATCGCCTGCAACACGGCGACGTCCAACTGCATTGAAGATATCCGCGCCGTGTGTCCCTATCCCGTGATAGGTATCCAGCCCGCCGTAAAGCAGGCGGCGGAAAGGGGAGGGAAGTGCCTCGTGCTCGCCACTTGCGCCACGGTGAAAAGCGCGTCGTTTTGCGCATTACTTGAAAGGTGCGCCGAAATCGGCGGCACGCGCTTCACGGTATGCCCTTGCGAAGGCCTCGCCGAGTATATCGAGGAGCGCGCCCCTGATCTATCGTGCCTCCCCGCCGGCATGCTCCCCGATATGCAGGCCGACAGCGTAGTGCTCGGCTGTACCCACTACATATTTGCGAAAGAACTCATAAAAAGCGTTTACCACTGCGAAATTTTCGATGGAATTGCGGGCACCGCCGCCCGTTTGCGGGAAAAGTTAGGGATTGATGACCACTTAAAGGATAAAGTTGGGATTTCTGACCACAAAACCGTTTATCGGCAGGAAATTAGCTTTATCGGCGGCGATTTTGCCAAAAATGCCGCTATTTTCAGCAAAATTTATGACGGCGCGGGGATAATCAAAGCGGACGGCAATCCCTGAAAATATACATAAAAACGCAAAATTTTTAAAACTTTTTTTGCAAAGTGGTTGACAGTGGTCAAAATCTGTATTATAATGACTTCACTAACTGACTCAAGGCAAAAAGCAAATGGCACTTTTAACAGGCGAGTTCAAACATCAACTCGACGCCAAAAACAGAATAAGGATCCCCGCCCGCCTCAAAAAAGAGCTGGGTGACGATTATTGTTTTGCAAAGGGTGACCATCACTGCCTTTACGTTTATCCGCAGAGCGCGATGGAGGAAAAACTTGAAGCCGCGAAGCAGATAAAACTTTCGGATTTAGGCAAACAGAAAAATTTGCGCGCGTTTATGCGCACCATAACCCCGGTGGCAGAGGACGGGCAGGGTCGGTTGGTTCTGAGCCCCGAGCTGAGGGAACATCTCATGCTCGGCAAAAACGAAAAAGACATCGTCGTGATAGGCGTGGGTGACCGCGCGGAGATCTGGGCAAAATCCAATTACGACAGTTACTTCGCCGATGTAAGCGAAAATTACGACGGCGTGATAGAGAGCCTCGATTTCTGATATGGGCGATTTCAATCATATCCCCGTGATGAAGGATGAATGCCTTCAGGCGCTCAACGTAAAAGACGGCGGAATTTATTTCGACGGCACGGTGGGCGGAGGGGGTCACTCCTACGAGATATTAAAAAGGAGCGCGCCGACGGGCAGGCTGATAGCCACCGACCTCGACGACGAAGCTATAGAGGCTTCGCAAAAACGGCTTGAAGAATTTCGCGGAAGATTCGCAATACATAAATCCAATTTCAAGGATTACGAAAAGGTCTTTGGACTCGAGGGAATTGAAAAGGTAGACGGCGTGTTGCTGGACTTCGGCGTTTCGAGCCGCCAGATAGACGCGAGGGACAGGGGCTTTGCCTATATGCAGGCCGATTCTCCCCTCGACATGCGGATGGACAGGTCGGCATATCTCACCGCGGAGATAATATTAAACGAATACCCGCGCGAAGAGATAGCCAAAATTTTGAAAGATTACGGCGAGGAGAGGTTCGCCCCCGCAATCGCCGCCAACATAGAAAAAGAGCGAAAGATAAGGCCTATTAAGACGTGCGGGCAGTTCGCGGAAATAATAGACAGAAGTATTCCCGCCAAATTCAAGCAAAACGGTCCCCCCGCAAGGAAGAGCTTTCAGGCGATAAGAATTGCGGTAAACGGGGAGCTCGACGGGCTTTACGAATGCGTTATCGGCCTCACCCGCAGGTTGAAAAAGGGAGGCAGGATAGCAATCCTCACATTCCACTCGCTTGAGGACAGGATAGTGAAGAACGCGTTCAGGCAATTGGAGCTCGACTGCATATGCGACAAAAGTTTACCCGTCTGCGTATGCGGCAAGAAAAAGGAAATTGAAATAATAACGAAAAAACCGATTATCGCTTCCGTAAAGGAAATGGCAATAAATTCCCGTTCAAAAAGCGCCAAACTCAGAGTTGCGGAAAGGATAATCCAATGATAAGGCTAAAAGGAGAAATAAATTATGGCAGCCGAAACACCCGTGTTGGAACGCAGTCCCGAGGATAAATTGAGAATGCCCTTTTCGGGCAACCGCTCATACGAGGACTGCTTCGATGATGAAAAAGAGCATAATGCGAACATAAGAAGCTATTTTCTTAAACTCATAGATCCTGACAGCACGGTCGATGACGTTTTCGGCCATAACGAAGTCAAGGACAACGCGCCCGAAGAGGAGAGCTTTAAGGAAACGCACTTCGAAAAGGCAGAGATCGCGCCCGCGCCCGCCGTAAGGGAAGCGGCGTATACCGATCCCTATCTCGTAAAGAACGCGAGGGCGGACTCCGTACTTTTCAATGCGGAAAGCGCGATAAACAGGATAAAGAGGACGGAAATGGAGGAGTTCAACGTCGCGAACGACGCAAACTCCGCGGATTCCGAAGAGGAAAACGAAGATCTCCGCCCCACGCCTACGACCATACAGTATAAAACCATAGATAAAGCGAACGCAAAGAGCGGGCTTAAATCTTCTACGGGCAAAAAGACGGTGCTCGGCAAAAAGGAGATAATAATAATCGCCGTCGTAGTTACGGTGATAGTCGCGCTTTTGGCGCTCGTCATACTCAACTCCACCATAATCGCGGGGCTCAACAGGGATATAGCCGCAGTTCAGAACGATCTGACCGCCGCAAGAGCCGCTCTTGCAGGCGTAAACGCTTCGATATCCGATATGGTTCCCGAAACGGTCCGCGATTTGCTTATCAAGTAAACGGAGAGGGAAATATCAAACAACAAGGCTTTTCGATAACGGTTTTACAAAAGAGGTTATTGTCGGTAATACTGACGATAACCTTTATTTTTTGCATAATATTCGCCCGTTTTTTCTACATACAGGTGATTTGGCGGGATAAACTCGTTTGCCGCGCGACGGACCAGTGGAACAGGGAAATACCCGTAGTCGCCGCCCGCGGGCGCATAACCGATACAAACGGCCGCGTCCTCGCGGACAACACCCTGTCGTACAGCGTATTCGTCCGCCCCAACGCCGTGGAAAATCCGGAATATTCCGCTACTGTTATAGCCGGCGCGCTCGGGTTGGACGCCGCCGACGTGCTCGGGCGGATCTCTACGGGTAAAGTATCGGAAATAACCCTCGCAAGGCAGGTCGAAAAGGAAAAAATAGAAAAATTGGCCTCGTACGACATTCCCGGGGTGTACTACGCGCGCGACAATACGCGCGTTTACGCCTACGGCGACGCGCTCTGCCAGGTGCTCGGCTTCACCGCAAACGACGGCACGGGCCTCAGCGGCGTGGAAAAATTTTACGAGGATGTGCTCTGCGGTGTTAACGGACAAATTTCGTTTACCACGGATATAGTCGGCGTGGAGACGGAGGATTCCCGCATAGTCTACACGGAGGCCAAAGGGGGCGACGAGGTGCGCCTCACCGTGGATATGGATATCCAGCTCTCGGCCGAAGAGGCGATGAAGAAGGTGTACCTGTCCTCCGGCGCGGCGCGCGTGTCCTGCATTGTGCTCGACCCGCGGGATTTCAGCGTGCTTTCCCTCGTCAATTATCCCTCGTACGATTTGAACGCTGTGCCGCGCGACGACCCGTCAGCGCTCAACGCCCTGACGCGCAACTGCGTAATAAGCGACATATACGAGCCCGGTTCCACATTCAAAGTTATCACGGCGGCCGCCGACCTCGAGGAATATGTTAAGGGCAATCCCGACGCTTTTTCTCCGAGCTATATATTCAACGGAAGCCGCACCCGCACCGTGGACGGCACGAAAATCAAGTGCTGGTCGGATCATTCCAACGGCAAACACTCCAACCAGACGCTTACTGAAGCTTTGAACAACAGCTGTAACCCGTGCTTTACGGACATCGCGCTTTCTCTCGGCAAGGATAAATTTTACGATTATCTTTCGGCTTTCGGCCTCGGGAATACCACGGGCATAGATTTTTCGGGCGAAGCGCTCGGCATGCTCGTGCCCGAATCGCTCGTGCGGGATTGCGACCTCGCGCGCATAGGGTTCGGCCAAACAGTTGCGGTCACCGGCCTGCAACTCGCGTGCGCCGTGGCTGCCGCGGTAAACGGGGGCAATTATTATATCCCGCACCTTCTTAAAAGCGTAATATCGTCGGACGGCAAGACGTCGGGCTCTTTTTCCGCGACGCTCAAAAACCAAGTCATAAGCGAAAGGGCGTCGTCGCTTCTTTGCGACATGCTTGAGGGCGTGGTGAAGGAGGGAAGCGGCAAAAAGGCGTATATCGAAGGCTATCGGGTAGGCGGAAAGACGGGCACCGCCCAAAAATACGAGGACGGACACATAGCGCAGGGCAAGTACGTATCCTCATTTGTGGGATTTTTTCCCGCAAACGCGCCCAAATATCTCGCGCTCATCATAGTTGACGAGCCGCAGGGCACTTATTACGGAAGCGCGGTGGCCGCCCCCGTAGCGAAGGAGATATTCGAAGATATAATAGCAATCAAAGAC
>CANREQ010000020.1 GCA_947629695.1 uncultured Clostridia bacterium
CATAGGCGCGGTCGTGGTGTATCGGGGCAAGGTGATAGCGCGCGGGCATAACCGCCGCACGAAAAAGCAACTCGCCACCGCCCACGCCGAGATAGAGGCCATAGAAAAGGCGTGCAAAAAGCTCAGGAGCTGGCGGCTGCCGGAGTGCGAACTCTTCGTCACTTTGGAGCCCTGCCCCATGTGCATGGGCGCGGCCTTGAACGCGCGCATAAAAAAGGTGTACTTCGGCGCGAGCGAGGACAAAGGCAGGTCGCTGACGGACGAAATAGCAAACGCGAACCTCTTGAATCACACCGTGGAAGTGGAGGGCGGCGTTTTAAAGGAGAAGTGCTCGGCGATTCTTTCCGACTTCTTTTCCTCGATGAGATTGCGCGAGGGCAAGAAATAACCCGGAACCGCAACTTTCAAACGGGCGGGGAATGACGGACGGCCGGGATTTTGTAAGTTATTATTGACAAATACCGCTCTGTGCGAGACTCGGTCACGGCGCAAAGTTAGCCATTAACATTTTGGGATGAAAAATTTTTCATCCGGCGCTTTTGTTGACAATCCCGCGCATGTGAAGTAGAATGATATTGTTCAACTAAAGATAATCGGAGGCAACCTATCCAATGATAAACCACGGCAACGAAATCAAGATCTTTTCGGGCAACTCCAACAGGCCTTTGGCGGAAAAAATCGCCGAAAAGCTCAACACCACGCTCGGGGCAATGGAAGTCACGCACTTTTCGGACGGCGAAATTTACGTGCGCTACGACGAGACCGTGCGCGGCAAGGACGTGTTCCTGATCCAGTCCACAAGCTATCCCGTAAACAACAACCTGATGGAATTGCTGATAATGATAGACGCGGCCAAGAGGGCGTCCGCCGGCAGAATCACCGCCGTTATACCCTATTTCGGCTATGCCCGCCAGGACAGAAAAGCGCGCTCGAGGGAGCCTATCACCGCAAAGCTTGTTGCAAATCTTTTGACCAGCGCGGGCGCGGACAGGGTGCTTACAATGGATCTTCACTGCCTGCAGATACAGGGATTTTTCGATATACCTTTGGATAATCTGGTGGGCGGCCCCACGCTTTACAACTATTTCAAACCCAAAGTGGACGAAAATTTCGTCGTCGTTTCCCCCGATATAGGCTCCGTAGCCCGCGCGCGCAAAGTCGCCGCGAGAATGGACGCAAAGATGGCTATAATCGACAAGCGCCGTCCCAAGGCGAACGTCATGGAAGTTATGAATATCATCGGCGACGTCGAGGGCAAAAACTGCCTCATGGTTGACGACATGATAGACACGGCGGGCACGATAGTGCAGGGCGCAAAGGCCTTGAAAGAGGCGGGCGCTAAGGAGATCTACGCATGCTGTTCCCACGGCGTTTTGTCTGGGCCGGCGATAGAGCGGCTTGCCTCCTCGCCCATAACCGAGCTTGCAATGCTGGATACCATCAACATTCCCGAAGAAAAGATGCTTCCCATTTTCAAGATGATTTCCACCGCGACTATATTCGCAAACGCGATAGAAAACGTCTATATGGATAAGCCCATGTCGAAAATTTACGACTGAGACGGGGAAAAGCGCAATACGGATAAAAAGCCACAGCCGAGGTTGTGGCTATAATTTTAAGGGCCGCGATAAAAATGTGCGCGGGGAAAATCACTCGGCAGGCGCGCAAAGTTCCGCGGTAAAAATTTTTGCAGGGAGGAGGGAAATGTTCATAATAGTGGGGCTCGGCAATCCCGGGGAACAATATTTAAAGACCTTTCACAACATGGGCTACATCGCCGTGGGCGACGCGGCCAACCTGCTCGGCGCGAAATTCAAAAAGCGGGAGTGCGATTCGCTCGTCGCCGAAGCGCATATAAACGGCGAAAAGGTGATACTTGCCAAGCCTTTGACTTATATGAACAACTCCGGCGTGGCGGTAAAGCAATTGCTCGCAAAGTACAAGGCCACCCCGCAACAGCTGGCAATAATCTACGACGATTACGATCTGCCCAAGGGCAGTATAAGGATACGCCCGTGCGGCAGTGCGGGGACGCACAACGGAATGAGGTCGGTGATCGCGGAAACGGGCACGCAGGATTTTGCGCGCATACGCATAGGGATACGCGACGCCGCGGTTGACGTGCCGCTAATAAATTACGTACTTTCCAACGTCAGGGAGGAGGACTACGCCCTGTTTGCCGCGGCCTGCACCAAAGCGGCCCAAGCGGCGGCGGAGCTCGCCAAGGGCGAGCCCTGCGAAAGGGTGATGACTTCCTTCAACGGGTAAAATATTGAGGAGAAATTTTTTTACGCCCGAAAATTTAGGGGGAGAGTTCGCCTCCCTTGCAGAAGATATCCGCCTCGGCATGCCGACGGCGGCGTTCGGCGTTTCGGACACAATAAAATATCTCGCCGCTTCGATTGTCGGCGGAGTCAGCCTGTACATCGCCCCGGACGCGGTTTCCGCGGCGAAGGCCTATGCGGCAATAAGAGTGCTTTCGGGCAAAAAATGCGCGTATATCCCGCCGAAAGACGACGTTCTCCTGTATAAAGACGCCGTTTCAAAGGATGCGCTATTCCGCCGCATAGAGGGCTTGTTCGCCCTGCAAAGCGGTGCGGAGATAACCGTATGCGACGTGGAATCGGCCATGCAGCTCGTCCCCCGCGAGATTCCGCATATATCGATAAAGGCAGGCGGCGAGTACGATTACACCTCGCTTCCCTCCCGCCTCATCGCCATGGGATACACGCGCGAGTACGACGTGGAGAGCAAGGGGACGTTTGCCGTGCGCGGCGATATCCTCGATATTTTCCCCGTCGGGAGCGATAATCCCGTCCGCATAGATTTTTTCGGCGATACGGTGGAAAGGATACGCCCTTACGACATAATAAGCGGGGAGAGGCTTCCCGATATGCCCTCTGCGGAAATAATTTCGGCCGTCGATTGCTTTATTGAGGCGGGCGAGGAGGAGAGCCTGAAGGGCAAACTCAGGTCGGCTTTGAAGTCCTGCAAAACGGACTATGCTTTCAAGCGGCTCAACGCGATAAGCGGGGAGATCTGCGGGAAGCTGGATGTGGGATCGCCCTTCTCCGGGCTGGATTTTCTATTTCCCGTTTTGGGTTGCGCGCGCACTCTCTTCGAAATTCTCCCCGCCGGAAGCACGGTGATTTTCGACGAGTGCAAGACCTCTTACGATAGACTCACCGCCCTTTCCAAAGAACACGCCGAAAGGTTTGCGGAGCTCAATGACGGCGGCGAAGTCTGCCCCTTTTCGCTCTTCCAGATGCTCACAGAAGAGGAGTTTTTAAACGGCGTTTCAAACTTTAAAAAGCTCGCTTTGCAGACTTTCACCACGGCGATACGCTTCTTCGATCCGCTAAGGACTTACACCTTCGAGTGCACGCCGTCGCCCTCCTATCTCAACTCCGTCTCCACCCTCGCGGACGACATAAAGAGGTGGCTTTCCACGGGGTACAGGGTGCTCGCTTTTACGGGCGGAGTGCAGAGGTACGACAAGCTCAAAGAGGCGTTGGATGAGGCATATATAGGGGTCGAACCCCTTCCGGACAGCCTTTACGCCCTGCGCGATGTGACGCTTTGCTCCGAGGAGCTGGACAAGGGATTTGTCCTTCACGGCGCCAAGCTCGCCGTCATCGGAAGCGGCGATATTTTCACCAAGCCCGCGGCCAAGCGCATACGCAAGAGGCGGGGGGACATGTTCGTCGCGCCCGAGGTGGGCGATTACGCCGTGCACGAAAAACACGGCATAGGCAAAATAACGGGCACCAAAAAAATAGAGACGACGGACGGCATAAAGGAATACATCGCCATAGAGTACAGCGGCGGCGACGTGCTGTACGTGCCCGTGGAGCAGATGGATATTCTCTCCAAATACGTCGGCGACGGCGCGCCGAAGCTGTCCAAAATAGGCGGGCAGGAATTTGCGCGCATAAAGGAGAGGGTGAAATCCTCCATACGCACGCTCGCGTTCGACCTGCGCGCGCTGTATGCGGAGAGGAGCACGAAAAAGGGCTATCGCTTTCCCGAAAACGCGGCTATGATGGAGGAGTTCGAAAATTCCTTCACCTATGAGGAAACGCCCGACCAGCTGACGAGCATAGAGGAGATAAAGGCCGACATGTGCTCCGAAAAGGTCATGGACAGGTTGCTGTGCGGCGACGTGGGCTACGGCAAGACGGAAGTCGCCCTGCGCGCAATTTATCTGTGCGTGCTCGGCGGCAAGCAAGCCGCGCTCATGTGCCCGAGCACGATACTTTCCGAACAGCACTACAACACCGCGTGCGAGCGGTTTGCCGAGTTCGGGGTGCGCGTCGAAAAGCTCAACCGCTTCAAGACGGCGGGGGAGCAGGCGATGACGATAGAAAGGCTCAAAAAGGGGGAGATAGACCTCATCATCGGCACTCACCGGTTGCTTTCCGACGACGTGAAGTTTGCCGATCTGGGCTTGCTCGTGCTCGACGAGGAACAGCGCTTCGGCGTGGAGCACAAGGAAAAGATCAAAAACATAAAAAACGATATAGACTGCCTCACCATGACGGCCACCCCCATACCGAGGACGCTTCACATGTCGCTCGCTGGGATACGCGATATAAGCACGATAAACACCCCGCCCACCCACCGTCTGCCCGTCCAGACATACGTAGTTGAGCAGACGGAGACGCTTATAAGGGACGCGATCATAAGGGAAATAACCCGCGGCGGACAGGTTTTCGTGCTGTACAACAGGGTGGAAAGCATCTCATCCTTTGCCGACAGGGTCAGGGAGATAGCGCCCGAAGCGGCCGTGACCTACGCCCACGGCAGAATGGATAAAAACACACTGGAGAACAACGTCTTTTCCTTCTACCGCGGAGAAAAAAACGTGCTCGTCACCACGACGATAATAGAAAACGGCATAGATCTGCCCAACGCCAACACGATAATAGTAATCGACGCGGACAGGCTGGGAATATCCCAGCTTTACCAGCTCCGCGGAAGGGTGGGCAGAGGCTCGCGCCTCGCACAGGCCTATTTCACGTTTAAACCCGACAAGGTGATGACGGGCGAGGCGGCGGAGAGATTAAAGGCGATAATGCAGTTTACGGAGCTCGGCTCCGGCTTCAAAATAGCCATGCGCGACCTCGAAATACGCGGCGCGGGCAACGTGCTCGGCGCGGAACAGCACGGGCACATGGACAAGGTGGGCTACGAGCTGTATTCCAAGCTCTTGAAGGAGGAGCTGACGGGGGAGAGCGCGTTCGCCGCGGAGCTGGATATTCACGCCACCGCCTTCATCCCCGAGCCGTACATAGAGAGCAGCGCGGGCAGAATGGATTGCTACAAGCAGATAGCCGAAATACGCTCGGTGGATGATTACAAGCGCGTATTCCGCTCTATAGAGGATAATTACGGCCCCATGCCGGAAGAGGTTTTCAACCTTTTGGTCATCGCAATGCTAAAGTGTTACGCTTCGGTATTCAACGTCAGAAAGATAATCGTCGATCCGCAGGGCGGCTGTCTGGAGTTTGCGTCTTTGGATTCTTTCAAGGATTCCCGCCTCGCCGCCGCAGTGGACAGATACAGGGGAGCGGTCACCCTTTCCATGGCAAAATCGCCGCAATTGGTTTTCCGCGCGGACAAAACGCAGACCAAAACAATGCTCTCAATGACCAAATTTTTGAAAATTGCCTCAACTTTCGCGCAAAACGACTAAAAAAGATTTGTCAATTGCGGTTAAATATTATATAATTAGGCAAAACGCTCATAATGGGTTACACCGTTTTTCGGGAGATTGTGTCTATGAAAAACAAAAAGATAATATCGGGAGTAGTCGCGGCGGCTGTCGCGGTAAGCCTAACCTTTTCGGGTTGCGGCCTCGTTTCGGTCAATAACGAAGAGGACATGAAGCAGGTCATCGCCACCGTCAACATAAGCGGAAGCGACAGGCTTGAAGGGGAGTTGAAGGAGTATTCCTCCGTTTTAAGCGACGACGTTATAATAAAGCGCGACCTTGTCAACGCTTTCGTCAACGTCGGCTCCAACTACGTCAACAGCGGTTTGAGCTACGAGGCGACTTTCAATTCCCTTTTGGATGAGCTCACGAATAACTCCGTGCTCGTCCAATACGCCACTCTTTACATGTTAAAGGAAGAGGGCGACAAAGAGGGCAAGGACAGTGCGATAAGCGCATATAACGCAAACACGACGGAAGAGGCCAAGCTCGTGTACCTTCTCGGCGGCGAAGATTCGACGGGGGTCATGACGGCAAAGTACAACCTCTACACTTCGCTCAACGACGTGCTCGACAGCTATGAGATTACGGATGACGACGACGGGGACGATTACGAGGGCGAAGATACCCGCACGATACCCGGCAATATAGATACGACGGTGGAGGATTACCTTCCCCTCACCGAGGACGGCGGGCTCGATTACGGCGTGTACACGGGCTACGACGGATACCTCATTGGCGACGCGGGCAGGTACGAGGCCAAGGATAAGTCCAACCGCAACACGAGGCGGCAGGCCTATTCCCGCTTTTTGAAGAACATCTCCAACAACTACCTCCTCTCCGAAAGCGACGAGGAGCTCACGGATATTTTAAAGCTCTCATATGTGCAGAGCCAATATATCAACCAGCTCGAACAGCAGGTAGTGGAGGAGTTTTACGACGCGTTCGTAGCCGACCAGGAAGACAAAATTTCAATGGTCGAGGACGGCGCGTACACATACGTCAAAAACGCATACGACGTGCTTTTGGGCGAGCAGGAGCAGGGATTCTCTGACGCGGGCACCTTCAACGGCGCGCTCGATAACCTTTCGGATACGTCTTTCCTCCTCTACGCGCCCGATACGACAAAGGATACGGAGGAGAAGAACGGCACATACGGCACTTTCGGGTATGTCTACAACATTCTGCTTCCCTTCTCGGTTACGCAGAACGCTCGCCTTTCCGATTATCAAAGCTACAGGGATAACCGCGAGGACTACACCGACAGCGACTACTTTGCGGACAGAAACAAGCTCCTCAAAGATATAGTTACGACCGACCGGCGCGCCGCATGGTTCAACGGCGAAACGGATTATTCCTTCGACGTGACGGAGTACAACGACGGCAAAGAGGCCGGCAAGCAGATAACGGCTTACACCGGCGGACAGGATTACAGAAAATATCTCTTCTTCGAAAACAATATGACCAAACCCGACGAGTACGAGCCCATCGACAAATACGCCGGCACGTACACCTACAACGGCAAGGTTACGCCCAACAAGGACGGCAGTTATACGCTTGTCCCCAATAAGCTGGATATAGACGGAATGCTTGAAGAGTTCTCGGCATATATCAACTTCGTTATGGGGAGGACGGACGCGGTGAGCTATAATGCGGGCGACAATTACGGCGATTTGTCGGCGACAAAGGAAGCGTATTACGCCGTTACGGATTTCACCAAATCGGGCGACGACAAGGAGATAGATTATTCCAAGCTCGTCTATGCAACGGGTATGGTGGACCTGCAGACAAATACGGAGAGGAAGAATATGTTTACCGCCGGCTCCGACCGCTACAAGGCGATGAGCGCGGTAAACGAGTTGCAATACGCTTACACCACCGATACGGGCGTGCTCTCGAGGTATATAGGTTACAGCGTCAACGCGTATGAAACTTCTTATATAAAGGAGTTCGAGTACGCCGCGCACGAGGCGTTGCGCATGGGTGCGGGCGCGTTCAAAGTGTGCGCGGGCGACTACGGCTGGCACCTCATCTACGTCACCGAGGCCTTCGATTTCAACGGCGGCGTAATATATTCGGATATAGAGTTTACCAAGGAGCGCGTGGAGGAAGAGGGCACGTTTGAAAATATCTTCTTCGAATGGATAAAGGACCAGACCCTCGCAAACGAATCCACCAACAAGCGCACGGAGATATTGCAGTATTTCGCGACGGATTCAACCGTAAAGAAGTACGAGGACGCATACAAAGATTTATTGGAGCTAGGCTGATGAGTTGGTGGCAGGCGCTTGTATTGGGGTTGTCGCAGGGGCTGACGGAGTTTTTGCCCGTCTCCTCGAGCGGACATCTCACCTTTTTACAGAGAATTTTAAACGTCGATATAGGCGGAGCGGAGCTTTTCTTCGATATAATTTTGCACATGGGCACATTGGTTGCGGTGTGCGTCGTGTTCTGGCGGGACATAATCGGGCTGTTCAAAAAGCCGTTTGACAGGTTGCTCTATCTGATAGTCGCGACCATTCCCGCGGCGATAATCGGCCTCTTGCTCGACGATATCATAGAGGAAAAGATAATGGGCGGCGCCTATTGCGGCGTGTTCCTCGCGGTGTTCTTCTTCATTACGGCGTGCGTGCTGTTTATAACCGAGATGTACGCCAAAAGGAGGAAGCAGACCTATCCGCTCGGCTGGAGGACGACAATCCCCATGGGATTGGCTCAGGCCATAGCCGTTCTCCCCGGCATTTCGAGGAGCGGCTCCACCATTGCGGCGGGCACGCTTGCGGGCGGGGATTCCGACGACGTCGCGAGCTTTTCTTTCCTTATGTCCATACCCGTCATTTTAGGCGGATTTCTGGTAAAACTCGTAAAGGGGCTAATAGATAAAGAGGACGGGCTCGTCCAATCTTTCCAAGCGGGCGGCGCGCAATTCGGCTGGTGCATAGCGATAGGCTTTATCGTCTCCGTCATAGCCGGGCTGTTTGCGATAAAGGTCATGTTAAAGGCCATAAAGAAAGCAAATTACAAGTGGTTCAGCGTATATCTCGTCGCCCTGTCGGTAACCTGCGTTGTCTTGCAGTGTTTGGGGTATTTCGCATAAATAAATCATAATAGCCGTGCAATGACTTGCGCGGCTTAATTTTTGCGGTTTTGCCGCCCTTTCACGCGACGTGACGGACGGCGTCGTGACAAACCCCGGCCCTTATATTATAATATATGTATAAAAATAGTCAAAAAAGACTTGACGGGGGGGTATATGCTATACTTTTCAATGCGGGCAAACCGGGGCGTACGGCGCCCGTTTTATACGGATCTTAAGGAAAAACAAAACCGGGGGAAGATTTAAATGGAAGAGATTTTACAGGTCGAAAATCTTACAAAGACATTCCGGCTGTCGCGCAAACAGCGCAAGCTGGAGGGCGGCGCGGCTGTAAAGACGGCGGTGGATAACCTGTCTTTTACGGCGTACAAAGGGGAGATCTTCGGGCTCCTCGGGCCGAACGGCGCGGGCAAGACGACGACTTTGCGCATACTTGCGACGCTCATCAAGCCGGACGCGGGCGACGCGTTTATAGAGGGCAAAAGCGTGGTGCGCGACGAGTACGCCGTTCGCTCCCGCATAGGGTTTTTGACGAGCGAACTGAAGCTGGAAGATTTCTTCACGCCCGATTACCTTTTCGATTTTTTCTGCGAGCTCTACTCCGTGCCGACGGAGACGGCGGCGAAGCGCAAGGCGGAAATGTTCGCCCGCTTCGGCATAGACAAATTCGCGCAGGTGAAGGTGGCAAACCTTTCAACGGGCATGAGGCAGAAAGTTTCGCTGGTCATATCGCTTGTGAACGACCCCGACTTCATAATATTCGACGAGCCGACAAACGGGCTGGACGTGCTCACCGCAAAGACCGTGACGGATTTCATTTCGGAGCTGAAAGCGCGCGGCAAGACTATTATCTTATCCACCCACATTTTCTCGCTAATAGAAAAACTGTGCGACAGGGTGGGCGTTATAATCGACGGAAAGCTGGCTGCCCTCGGCACGCTTGAGGAGATAAAATCGGGCAAAAGCCTCGAGGACAGCTTTTTCGGCATATACGCCGCTTTCAAAGGGGGAGAAGAGCAATGAAAACGGTATTGACGATAATAAAGAAGGAATTTACCCGCTTTTTCAAGGATACGCGCTTATGGCTTACGGCGATAGTTTTGCCGGGGCTTCTCATCTTCGCGCTGTACAGCGCAATGGGCAGTATAATCCAAAGCGTGCAGGAAAGGGAACAAAATTACACCCCGACAGCCGTAGTAGTCAATTTGCCCGATAGCTTTGCACCCGTCTTTTCGCAGATGTTTGAGCTGAAAGAGGGGGATGCGGAGGACGGCAAACAAAGCGTAAAGGAGGGGGAACTCGATATCGTGATGGTTTTCCCCCGGGACTTCGACGCGCTCATTTCCTCCTATTCGCCCGCATCGGGCCAACCCGCGCCCAACGTTGAAATTTACTACAACTCCTCGGAGGAAAAATCGCTCACCGCGTTCGGCTCGGCGCAGAGCATTCTCACGGCGTTCGAGGACGCGGCGGCAAACATGTTCGATATAAACCGCCCCTCGGAGGACGTCGCCTACGATTTCGCAAGCGCGCAGGATACTTCCCGCATGATTTTATCCATGATAGTGCCCATGGTACTTTTAATGCTCCTGTTCAGCGGGTGCATGGCGGTCGCGCCCGAATCCATCGCGGGTGAAAAGGAGAGGGGCACGATAGCGACATTGCTCGTCACGCCCGTCAAGCGCGGGTACGTGGCTGTGGGCAAGATCGCGGCGCTGAGCGTCATCGCGCTTTTAAGCGGACTTTCAAGCTGTTTGGGCATGGTATTTTCCCTGCCTAAGCTGGTGGGCGAGGCGAGCGGGCTGACAATTTCCATACTCACCGCGGGCGATTATGCCGCGCTGTTCGGCGTGGTGCTCTCCACGGTGCTCGTGCTCGTCGCGATAATCGCCATAATTTCCGCCTATTCCAAGAGCGTAAAAGAGGCGGGCGGCCTGGTCGTTCCCGTAATGCTGCTGACCATGCTGTGCGGCGTGTTCTCCATGTTCGTGACATCGAAAAATATCGGGCTGTTCTTCATACCCCTTTTCAACAGCGCGCTTTTGATCTCGGCGATAATATCCGGCGCGGTCTCGTGGGCGTATTTCCTCGTCACGGTATGCGTAAACCTGGCGTTTGCGGCCATTCTCGTTTTCGTCCTTACAAAGATGTTCGGAAGCGAGAGGATAATGTTCAACAGATAAAGGAAAAAGAAAAAGCGCAAGGGCGCGCCGTCTGTTTTGACGGCGCGCCCCAGATTTTTATTTTCGCGGCCTTTGCGGACTTCACCACGGCAAAATAAAAAACGGCGAAAAACTCGCCGTAATTCATACAAAAAAACCGTGCAACTCCTTTTGCCGCCCGAAGCCGAAGCGTAACCCGGACAGGTAGCTACTGCAAAGCAACCTTATGGCACACCCACCAAACCGTTTAGTGCTGCTATATCCCTATCCTGACACGGTTCGCGGCGGTGAATTGCATAAGACCTTGTTATCAACACCCCTTATGCGGGGCAGCCTTCCACTTCTGACGTCGGGAGGAGTAATTCAGTCCTGCTGTAGCGGATTGCAGGTACAGGGCACCGCTGTCTCCCCACTTAGCACGGCAAAGAGCATTATAACACAGCGCGCCGATTAAATCAACTAAATTTTTCGGCGTTTGCAAATAAGTTGACTTATTTTGTGCGATATACTAAAATCAAAGGGATAAAAGGAGAATGTATATGGCAGAAGATTGCACACACGATTGTTCCTCGTGCGGGGAGAATTGTCCCTCCCGCACGGCGGAAAGCTTAAAGAAGAAGCCCCATGAGCTCAGCTCGGTCAAAAAGGTCATAGCCGTGGTCTCGGGCAAGGGCGGAGTGGGTAAATCCATGACGAGCGCGTTGCTTTCCATAGCTTCCCAGAACAAGGGTTATATAACCGCGCTTATGGACGCGGACGTGACGGGCCCTTCGATTCCGCGCATGCTCGGCATACACAAGCGCGCGATGGGAAGCGACGACGCCATTTTGCCCGTTGTGTCAGAAAGCGGCATACAGGTGATGAGCATGAACGTGCTTTTGGAGAAGGAGGACGACCCCGTCGTCTGGCGCGGCGCGCTCATTTCGGGCACCGTCTTACAATTCTGGACGGACGTCATATGGAACGAGGTTGACTACATGTTCGTCGATATGCCCCCCGGCACGGGCGACGTGCCGCTTACGGTATTCCAGAGCATGCCGGTGGACGGCATAATAATAGTCACCACCCCGCAGGATCTTGTGGGCATGATAGTGCAAAAGGCCGTCAATATGGCGGAGATGATGAATATCCCCATTTTGGGCATAGTGGAAAACATGTCCTATATAACCTGCCCCGACTGCGGCAGAAAGATAAGCGTTTTCGGCGAAAGCTGCGTGGACGCGCTCGCTCTCGAACACGGCATACCCGTGGTCGCAAAGGTGCCTATAGACAGTAAACTCACCCAATTTGCGGACAGCGGAAGGCTGGAGGAGTGGGAGAACAACTACCTTTCGGAATTCTTCGACAAGATAGATGAAAATTTAAAAAAGAAAAAGTAAAATGAAAGCGCCGCGCGGCAAATACTTGCCGCGCGGCGCGCCCGTTTTTCGGTAAACCGCGATTTGTTTTAGTGATTTCCGCCCCGCTTTTTCACTTCTTTTCGGGCAGGAATTTCCAATATCTCACGGGCATATAGCCCTTCATCTGCTTTTCGTGCGGGCGGCTTTCTATGTTTACGGACTTGTAGTACTGCCTCCATAGTTCCTCGAAGCGCTGTTGGTATTCGGAAAGGTATATTTCCGCCCCGTCCGCGTCGCACATTATTATTTCGTTGCCGTCGTACATGGCGGCTTTTTTGCGCTTTATATCGTGAATGACAAACCTCAAAGCCGAAAATCTGCGCGCAAAATGGGGCGCGAGCAAGTCGGTTATGTCGTTATCCGGCGAATAGGGCGCGTACATCACGCCCTCGGCGTTTTCGATAAACCGCAAAAATCCCTTGAATTTGTGTATTTCCCCCGTGACTTTGTCGCGCAAGGATATCATCTCTATGACCGCGGGCTCGGCAAGCATGCCCCGCACCGCGCCCTTTTGGGATATTATCAGCCTGATATAGTCCAAAGCCGTCTGCTCTTTCAGCGCGTCGCAACTTCTGAGGACCAGCCCTATATCCTCAAGGCATGGTTTGTCGAGCGCACCCAGCTTTTTTTTGACGCGCCCGCACTTTTCGCTGTCCGCTTTCACCTCGACGAGGTTAAATCCCAGCCCTATCTGCACGTTTTTTTCGCTCGTGATTATGCTGTTTTTGTCCGTGAAAGCGTCAAAAACCGCCGTAAAAAAGCAATCCTCGCTCCCGTCAACCAAATAATAAGTCATATCGCTATGTACGGAAGGCGCATTTCCGCGAACGACCGCGCCCGCGGTAACGGCAGGCGTAGAGTTTTTGCGAGAGCTCATCTCACACCTCGCCCGTAAGAGCGCTTATCGCGACCTCGGGGGAGGAGAACATGCTCAGCTGTTCGTCGAGCTCGTGCCTGCCCTCGATGGCGAGCGCGGCCCGCACCGTTTCGCTCTTCTCGCTCCCGTAAAACTTGCCGTTACAGGTTATAAAGTGCTTTGCCCGCTTTATTATTATGCGCATTTTCGCGAGATTATCAAACCCGAGCGAGGTGTATTTCCTCGCCTCGATTATGCGGTACGCGCCTTTGGCCCCTATCCCCGGCACGCGCAGAAGGGTCTCAAGCGGCGCGGTGTTGACCTCGACGGGGAAGAGGTGCATATTCCTAAGCGCCCATGCGCATTTGGGGTCGTAATCGGGCGAAAGGTTTTCCCCTTCCCCGCAAATTTCGTCCACGTCGAAGCCGTAGAAGCGTATAAGCCAATCGGCCTGGTAAAGCCTGTGCTCCCGCAAGAGCCCCGCGCCCACGGAGGGGAGTTTGTCGCTCTTCACTACGGGGATATAGGAGGAGTAGTACACCCTTTTCAGCCCCATTTTCCTGTAAAGCGACTCGGTGAGCTTCAAAATTTCCCCGTCGCTTTCGGGCGACGCGCCTATTATCATCTGCGTCGTCTGCCCCGCGGGGATGACCCTGCCCTTTTTCACCTTGTTCCCGCTGTCGTACAGCTGGGCAAGGCGTAGGTTTTTCATGGGCAAAATGAGGCTCTCTTTTGTCTTTTGGGGCGCGAGGAGCTTTAGCGATTTCTCGCTCGGCAATTCTATGTTGAAGCTCATTCTGTCAACGTACTTCGCCGCCCGCATTATGATGGCCGTATCGGCGTGCGGTATGCCCTTTAAATGGATGTACCCGTGGAAGTTATACAGCTTTCTCAGTTTTATGACCGTCTCGCATAACAGCTCCATAGTGCGGTCGGGCGTATCGAACACTGCGGAGGAGAGGAACAACCCCTCGATATAGTTGCGCTTGTAGAAATTTATCACCAGCTCGCATATCTCGTCGGGCGTGACTGACGCCCTTTTCACGTCCGCGCTCACCCTGTTGGGGCAGTATTCGCAGTCGTATAAACAGGCGTTGCTCATCAGAATTTTCAACAGGGAAATACATCTTCCGTCGGGGGTAAAGGAGTGGCATATCCCGCCGACGGAAGCGTTGCCCAGGCCCCCCTTGCGGTTCTCCCGTTCAGAGCCGGAAGAGGAGCAGGAAACGTCGTATTTGGCGCTTTCGGTGAGTATTGCAAGCCTTTCCGCGTCCAGCATACGCGTTCCCCCTTTGGTCAGATCAAACGCCGCATTTGCGCATTTTCGTGCCAAAACGAACGTTTGTAAAGGTATTATATTGCAACCGATCGGCTTTGTCAAGCGGAAAAGTGCACAAAATTCAAAAAAATTCACTGTAATTTCATGGTAACGACATTGAAATTTATCCCCGGCGAGGTTATAATTAACGAGGTTATAATTAAAATGTAAAAAAAGCAATACGGAGAGCGAGATGAAAGTACTTATTGTAGACGACGAGGACATGATACGCAACGTTTTGAAGGAGTATGTGGAGTTCGAGGGGAACGAGGCATACGAAGCCGCCGACGGAATGGAAGCCGTAAGATTGTGCAGGGAAAACGATTACGACATAATTTTAATGGACGTCATGATGCCCCGCCTCGACGGATTCTCCACCGTCAAGGAGATAAAGAAATTCAAGGATATTCCCGTCATAATGCTCTCCGCGCGGGGGGAGGAGTACGATAAATTGCACGGCTTCGAAATAGGCGTGGACGATTACGTCACCAAGCCCTTTTCGCCAAAGGAAGTCATGGCGCGCATAAACGCCGTGACAAAGCGGCGCAGCCAGCGCGACGACGGGGGAGATATAAAGACGTTCGAGGGCCTCACCGTCGATATGGCGGGCCGCAACGTGTTTGTGGACGGGGAGAAGATAGATCTTACCCCCAAGGAGTACGAAATACTCTTCTATTTTATAAAGAACAAGGGTATAGCCCTGACGCGCGAAAAGCTTTTGTACGACGTCTGGGGGTTTGATTTTTACGGGGACGACCGCACGGTGGATACTCATATAAAGATGCTCCGCGCGAATTTGAAGCAATACCGCAAATTCATAGTCACTCTCCGCGGAGTGGGGTATAAATTTGAAGTCTGAAAAAGGCCGCGCCGGCGTAAAGGAGCGGGAGGTCGCCCGCATAAGCAAAGCCAACGTCATGCTTTGGCGCAATTTCACGTTGCTCTCCGCGGCGATAATACTCGTGCTCGCGCTCGTCAGCTATTTCTTGCTCGGCGGCGCGTTTTATTCGCAGACCAAAAAGCGCGTCAACGACATAGGCGAGGAGATATATTCCGTCGTCTCCGACGGCGCGCTCGGCGCGGCGGAAAAGGAACAGACCGTAAACGATTATATAGTCTCGCGCGGGGTGTCCGTTTTCGTGTTCGACGAAGAGGGCAACGCCGTGCTTCCCCATTTTCTGGCCCTTCCCGAAAGCTGGGGGGAGATAGTGCGCTCCGCCCGCGAAAATTCCGGCGATTGGCAGGAGGGCAAGAGGGCGCAGTTCAACCTCGGCGAGGAAGCGTCGGCGACGTACAATTTCGTCGCCTGCGTCGATTACGGCGGCAGGGAGTGCCGTCTGCTTGTCAGATATCCTTTGAGTCACCTCTCCGGCTCCGTGCACAGAATGCAGCTTTACGTGCTTGTGATTGCGGCCGCCGCGATAATTTTCACCTTTTTCGTCTCCTATTTAATGGCAAACAAGCTCTCCCAGCCCCTGCGCGATATGTCCAACACCGCGAAGAAGCTGGCGGGCGGGGATTACTCGGTGGAGTTTACTTCCACGCAGTACTCCGAAATCGCCGATCTGTCCACGGCGCTCAATTACATGAAGGACGAGATGAAAAAGAGCGGGGATTTCCAAAAGGAGCTCCTCGCCAACGTCTCGCACGATCTCAAAACGCCGCTGACCATGATAAAGGCTTACGCCTCGATGGTACGGGAAATTTCCGGCGACGACCCCGAAAAGCGCAACAAGCATCTGCAGGTCATAATAGACGAATCCGACCGTCTGACGGGGCTTGTGGACGACGTTTTAAGCGCTTCCAAGATAAACTCCGGCCTTTCGCAACTCAACAAAAAAGTTTTCAACATAACCGAATATCTTTACGGGGTAATAAACAAATTCGACTATCTCACCGAAACGCAGGGTTATAACATAATGGTTGACGTAGACCCCAACCTGTACACCTTTGCGGACGAGGAAAAGATAGGGCAGGTATTTTACAACCTCATCTCCAACGCGGTGAACTACACGGGCGAGGACAAGAGCGTGTACATCTCATTAAAATACTCGGCGGAGGATAACAGGATAAAGTTTGCCGTGCGCGATACGGGCAAGGGGATATCCGAAGAGGAGCTCGCCCATATCTGGGACAGGTATTACAGGAGCAAGGATACGCACACCCGCCCGATAAAGGGTACTGGCCTGGGGCTTAACATAGTCAAGGCCATTTTGCAGAGCCATTCCTTTGAATTCGGGGTGAAATCGGAAGAGGGGTACGGCTCCACATTCTACGTGGATTTGCCCGCGGTTGACGGCGTGCGGTAGTCAAAGCGGGGATAAATACAAAAAATTTTCGGGCGGAGCGCGCCGCGGCGCGCTCCGCCGTTTGATTTATTTTTTGTACGGTGGTATAATTATAAGTGATATGAAATTCGAACTCGTTTCAAAATTCCGGCCGACGGGCGACCAGCCCGAGGCAATAGAAAGGCTTACCGAGGGCGTTCTCGACGGCATACGCACGCAAGTGCTCGTCGGCGTGACGGGCTCCGGCAAGACGTTTACCATGGCCAACGTCATAAAAAACGTCAACCGCCCCACGCTGGTCATCGCACACAACAAGACGCACGCGGCACAGCTTTGCAACGAATTCAAAGAGTTTTTCCCCCGCAACAAGGTGGAGTATTTCGTCTCCTATTACGATTATTATCAGCCAGAAAGTTACATTCCCTCGACTGACACTTATATCGAAAAGGATATGAGCCTGAACGACGAGATAGACAAGCTCCGCAACTCGGCGACCTGCGCCCTCGGGGAAAGGGAGGACGTGATAGTCGTCGCTTCAGTCTCCTGCATTTACGGTCTCGGCGCGCCGGAGGAGTATTTCAAGCTCGCGATTTCCCTCTCGCCGGGGCAGGAAATGGAGCGCGACGCGCTCTTGCGGCGGCTGGTCGAGATACAATACCAGCGCAACGACATGGATTTTCACCGTTCCACATTCCGCGTGAGGGGGGATATTGTGGAAATTTTCCCCGCAGGCAACTCCGAAGTGGCTATACGCGTGGAGTTTTTCGGCGACGAGATAGACAGGATCTGCGAGGAAGAGGCCCTGACGGGCACGATAATTTCCGATTTGAAGCACGTCTGCATATTCCCCGCAAGCCAATACGCCGTGGGGAGCGACAAGATGCAAAACGCGCTCACAATGATAGAGCGCGACATGAAGGAAGAGGTCAAGGCCTTTTACGATAACGGCAAGCTCATAGAGGCGCAGAGGCTGGAACAGCGCACCCGCTACGATCTCGAGATGATGAGGGAGATAGGCTACTGCAGCGGCGTGGAAAATTACAGCCGCTACTTCGACGGGAGGAGCCCGGGGGAGCCCTCGTTCACCCTGCTCGATTATTTCCCCGCCGGCAAATTTCTCACCTTCATAGACGAAAGCCACATGACTATCCCGCAAATACGCGCCATGTATCACGGCGACCGCTCCCGCAAGGACAACCTCGTCGCGTACGGGTTCAGGTTGAAATCGGCCTACGACAACAGACCGCTGACATTTGAGGAGTTCGACGCGCGCATACCCCAGCTGATATGCGTTTCGGCAACCCCCGCCCCCTATGAAATGGAGCAGGCGGGGCAGGTGGTGGAGCAGCTCATCCGCCCGACGGGACTTCTCGATCCCGAAATTTCCGTGCGCCCCACGAAGGCGCAGATAGACGATCTGCTGGGGGAGATAAAAGCCGTTACAAAGACGGGCGGCAGGGTTTTGGTCACCACGATGACAAAGCGCATGGCCGAAAGTTTAACCGATTATCTCAAGGAAAACGGCATAAAGGTGCGGTATATGCACTCCGATATCGACGCGCTGGAGAGGATAGATATAATCAACGGCCTGCGCGGCGGGGAGTTCGACGTGCTGTGCGGCATAAACCTGTTGAGGGAGGGGCTGGACTTGCCGGAAGTCAAGCTCGTCGCCATACTCGACGCGGACAAAGAGGGCTTTTTGAGGAGCGAGACGGCGCTCGTGCAGACCATAGGCAGGGCGGCGAGGAACTCCGAAGGCAGGGTCATAATGTACGCCGATACCGTGACGGGGAGCATGCAGAGGGCGATAGACGAAACCAACCGCCGCCGCACCGTGCAGAAGGCGTATAACGAAGAGCACGGGATAATCCCCAAGACCATAATAAAGGAAGCAAAAATCAGCATAGGGATAACCAGCAAGAAGGACGCGGCCGCGGACGTAAAGCTTGCGGATATTCCCGAAGAAATAGAAAAACTGAAGGCGCTTATGAAGATAGCCTCCGCCCAACTCGATTTCGAAAAGGCGATAGAGATACGCGACACGATAAGCCAACTCAAAAAGAAATTGCTTAAAGCCAAGAAGAGCTGAAAATATGAAAGAAGAAATTTTCGTCAAAGGCGCAAAGGAAAACAATTTAAAAAATATAGACGTGCACATTCCCCGCAACACTCTGACCGTGTTTACAGGGCTTTCGGGAAGCGGCAAATCCACCCTCGCGTTCGACACCATCTTCGCCGAGGGCCAGAGGCGGTATATGGAGAGCCTTTCATCCTACGCCCGCCAATTTTTGGGGCAGATGGAGAAGCCGGATGTAGAGCTGATAGACGGCCTCTCGCCCGCCATTTCCATAGACCAGAAAACGACTTCGCACAACCCCCGCTCCACGGTGGGCACGGTTACGGAAATTTACGATTATTTCCGCCTCTTGTTCGCGCGCGTCGGCGTGCCCCATTGCCCCAACTGCGGCAGGGAGATCCGCCGCCAATCGGTGGACGAGATAGCCGACAGGGTAATGCTGATGCCCGAGGGCAGTAAGATAATGGTGGAAGCCCCCGTAGTGCGCGGCAAGAAAGGTGAGTTCGTAAAAGAG
>CANREQ010000021.1 GCA_947629695.1 uncultured Clostridia bacterium
CCTAAAAATCACGAAAAATCGCAGGCACGGCTTGCCGAGATTTTTGTGAACAAGCGACGCTTATATGCGTTTAGCGGCAGCAGTGCGAAGGAGGGCGGCGTTTTAAATAAACAGCCGCGCCCTTTGCACAAGTAAAAAAGGCGGTGCCGAAGCACCGCCTTTTTTTCACATCAATATTTGGGTCTCGCCGCATAGGTCGTATGCAACAGCTCGTGAGCTTTGTGCGAATTAGGTTCGCCGAAAAACTCCTTGTAGAGCACGTTTACGGCCGCATTCTCGTGCGAGCAACGCGCCGCGCTCTCCCTGTCGTAATCGTACAGGGCCTGCGCGCGAATGGCCTTTAAGTCCACGCTGTTGCGGATTTCATCATGCACATAGGGCTGACCGCCTCCGTTTATACAGCCGCCGGGGCATGCCATGACTTCCACAAAGGTGTAATCCTTTTCGCCGCTCTTTATGCTCTCTATTACTTTGCGCGCGTTGGCAAGTCCGCTGGCTACGGCAACTTTGACCTTTGCTCCGCCGAGGGTGTACTCCGCCTCTTTTATGCCCTGCGTACCGCGCACTTCCTTAAACTCTATGGGTGCGCCGTCGCCGCCAAGCACGGAAGCCGCCGTCCTCAAAGCCGCTTCCATAACGCCGCCCGTCGCGCCGAATATCGCGCCCGCGCCCGAAGCCAAACCGAAGGGATCGTCGTACTCCGCGTCCGCGATGTTCACAAAGTCGATGCCCGCTTCCTTTATCATCTTCGCAAGCTCCCTCGTGGTTATCGCGCTGTCGGTGTAATGGCCTATTTCGTCGCGGGTAATTTCAAACTTCTTCGCCGTGCAGGGAATTACGGAAACGACGTACAGATCTTCCGGCTTTATGCCGTTTTTCTTGCAGTAGTATGTCTTGAGCACCGCCGAGAACATCTCCTGCGGGGATTTGCAGGTGGAGAGGTTGGGCAAAAATTCGGGATAATAGTGTTCGCAGAACTTTATCCAGCCGGGGCAGCAACTCGTAAACATCGGCGTTTTGCCGCCCTTTTCGAGGCGGGAAAGAAGCTCGTGCGCCTCCTCCATTATGGTCAGATCGGCGGTGGTGTCCATGTTGAAGCACTTCACGTCGCCGAGCTGTTTGATAGCCGCAACCATTTTGCCCTCTACGTTGGTGCCGACGGGCAGGCCGAACGCCTCGCCCAAAGTAGCCCTAACGGAAGGAGCCGTGAAGAATACGACGTGCTTGTTGGGATCGACTATCGCGCCCCAGACGTCGGCTATATTGCTCTTTTCGTGAAGCGCGCCGACGGGGCAGGCAACTACGCACTGTCCGCAGTTTACGCAGGAGGTATACGCGAGGGGCACGTCGTACGGCGAGCCTATTGTCTTTGCGTATCCCCTGTTCTTGGGGCCTATCGCGCTTATGGACTGCTTTTCGCATGCCGCAACGCAACGGGTGCACATTATGCACTTGGAGTTATCCCGCACTATCGAAGGCGACAGATCGTCTATGGGCTTCAAATCGTGGTCGGTGCCGAATTTATCCTCCTCGGCGTTGTACTCGAGGGCGAGCTTCTGAAGCTCGCAATTCATCGAGCGGACGCAGGAAAGGCACTTCTTCTTGTGCGTGGAAAGTATGAGCTCTATCGTGGTCTTGCGCGATTTCCTCACCTTGGGGGTGTTGGTGCGCACTTCCATGCCCTCCGATACGGGATAAACGCACGAAGCCACCAATCCCCTCGCGCCCGTCGCTTCCACAAGACAGAGCCTGCAGGAGCCCACGCACTGCACGTCCTTAAGATAGCACAGGGTGGGTATGCGCACGTTGGCGAGCTTTGCCGCTTCCAATATCGTAGAGCCCTCCGGAACGCTTACCGGAATGCCGTTTATCTTCAAATTAACCATAAATAACGCTCTCCTTTACCTCTTTTCGATTGCGCCGAACTTGCAATGCGCAATGCACTGTCCGCACTTTATACACTTCTTCACGTCTATTTCGTGCGCACTCTTTACCGCGCCGGAAATCGCGCCGGCGGGGCAGTTCCTCGCGCAAAGCGTACAGCCGCGGCACTTTGCGGGATCGATATAATAATTCATAAGCGATTTGCACACGCCCGCAGGGCAGTGCTTGTCGCGGATATGCTCGATATACTCGTCCTCGAAATGCGCCAGCGTGGAAAGTATGGGGTTGGGGGCCGACTGTCCGAGCGCGCAAAGCGAAGAGCTCTTCATATGCTCCGCGATCTCCTTGATCTTATCGAGGTCCTCCATCTCGCCGTTGCCTTCGGTTATCTTCGTCAAAAGCTCCAACATCCTCTTGGTGCCTATGCGGCAGGGAGTGCACTTGCCGCAGCTCTCGTCCGCGGTGAACTCCAAATAGAATTTGGCGATATCCACCATACAGGTGTCCTCGTCCATAACGATGAGGCCGCCCGAGCCCATCATGGAGCCTATGGAGATGAGGTTATCGAAATCCATCTCTATATCTATATACTTCGCGGGGATACAGCCGCCCGAGGGGCCGCCCGTCTGCGCGGCCTTGAACTTCTTGCCGTGGGGTATTCCGCCGCCTATTTCATAAATTATCGTCGAAAGTTTCGTGCCCATGGGGACTTCAACCAATCCGACGTTGTTTATCTTGCCGCCGAGCGCGAATACCTTTGTGCCCTTGCTCTTTTCCGTGCCGATAGAGGCGTACCACTTCGCGCCGTTCAAAAGTATGGGGGAGATGTTCGCCCACGTCTCGACATTGTTGAGCACGGTGGGCTTTGAGAAAAGTCCGCACTGCGCCGAGAAAGGCGGACGGGGACGGGGCTCGCCCCTGTGACCTTCTATGGAGGTCATGAGCGCGGTCTCCTCGCCGCACACGAACGCGCCCGCACCCAAGCGCACGAACACGTCGAAATCGAATCCGCTTCCCAATATGTTTTTGCCGAGCAAGCCTATCTCTCTCGCCTGGGAAATGGCGATTTTAAGCCTTTCCACGGCTATGGGGTACTCCGCACGCACGTAGATGTAGCCCTCGTGAGCGCCCACCGCATAGCCCGCGATGGCCATGGCCTCGATTACCGTGTGGGGGTCGCCCTCGAGAACAGACCTGTCCATGAACGCGCCGGGGTCGCCCTCGTCGGCGTTACAGCACACGTACTTGACGTCGCCCTGCGCTTCCTTGGTAAACTGCCATTTGAGGCCCGTGGGGAAGCCCGCGCCGCCGCGCCCGCGAAGTCCGGACGCCTTGACTTCGGCTATAACCTCGTCGGGCGTCATCTCGAACAGCGCCTTTTTGAGCGCCTGATAGTCGCCCGCGGCGATAGCCTCGTTTATGTCCTCCGCCGCGATAACGCCGCAGTTGCGAAGGGCTATTCTCATCTGGTGCTTATAGAAGGGGATCTCGGAGAAGGGCAAAACCTCGCCGTTTTCCGCAACCGTGCCCTTGAAGAGCAACTCCTTTACTATCTGCCCGCCCTTTACAAGGTGCTTTTCCGCAACCGTCTTGGCGTGTTCCGGGGTCATCTGCGAATAGAACGCGCCCTCTGGATAAACTATCATTATGGGGCCGAGCGCGCACAGGCCGAAGCAACCCGTCTTTACGATGAGCACGTCGTCTATGCCGAGCTCTTTAAAGCTCTTTTCAAGCTGCTCTATAACCTGAAGCGAATGAGACGATGTGCACCCCGTGCCGCCGCAGACGAGCACCTGTTTCCTGTACCCGGTGTTCTTTGCAAGCTCTTCCGCCTGCTCCCTTATAATCCTTCTGACTTTGATGAGATCGGCATTTGCGGCCGCTCTCTTTTCCAACTCTTTACAAGTCATATTCACTCCACCTTAATCCCTGTATTTTGCGAGTATTCCGGCAACTTCGCCTGCCGTAAGCTTTCCGTAAACCTCGTCGTCAACGACCATTACGGGCGCGAGTCCGCACGCGCCGACGCACCGGCAGGAATCGAGCGAGAACAGTCTGTCCTGCGTACATTCCCCGCAGGTTATGTGCAACTCCTTTTCCACCTCGGCGAGCACCTTGTCGGAGCCCTTTACATAACACGCCGTGCCGAGGCACACGCTTATGCGGTGTTTACCCTTGGGGTTCAAAGTGAAGCGGGAATAGAAAGTCGCCACGCCGTAAACTTCCGCAAGGGGAATGCCCAGCTCTTCCGCTATAATGGTCTGGACCTCGGAGGGAAGATAGCCGTAAATTTCCTGCGCCTCGTGCAATACGGGCATGAGGCATCCGCGCTCGCCGCGGTGCGTATTTATAGCCGCACGCAGTCTGTCTTCCTGTTCTTTGGTGCCCTCAAAAGACATATTAGCCATATAAAACTCCTTAAATTTTTTAGCTTGACCCAATCGGAACGGGCGGAAAGTCCGCTTTCCCCCGTAACCCGATATATTTTATCACAATATTATAAATTGCGCAATTGATTTGTCGCAATTACGCGCAATTTGTAAAAAATAAACTAACTGCGTAAAAAAATCCCCGCCGCGGCAATATCGCCCGCTGCGGGAAGAAAATGTTAAACCTTTTTATCCGCCTGGGATCATTCCCGCTCCTCACGGGGAGAAAATCCGTGCCCGCCCGAAAGGGAATAACCGAACACGTTCCCGCGGCAATCGACGATCGCATGCTCGAAAAACTTCACGCCGTTTATTTCGCACAGGCGCGCTATCTTTTCCGTCAGCACGTCGTCCGCGCGCGAAGGCCTGCACGTATCCGCCACGTGGTTGTGGGCGCAGTACAGCCCGTAGGCTTTATGACCCGTCAGAAAGGCCAGGAAATCTTCGGTGGGCATGGACACGGTCTCGGCGCGCATGGAAGTAAACCGCTTTTGCGCGACGACTTTGCCGCGCGCGTTGACGAGGTAAAACTGCGCATATTCGTTGTCGCAACCCTCGAACGCGGTGGAAATGCAACTCCTGAAATGCTCCGCGCTCTTTATTTCGGTTATCGGGGAATGGGGATTATAATTTTCCAGCCGTCCGACCGCGATGAGGTACAGCGCCATTCTCTCGCTCACCCCGTCAACGTCCGTAAGCTCCTCCACCGACGCGTGCAGGACCGCGCCGACCGAGGGAAAACGCGCCAATAGCCCGTCGGCCACGGCCGTCATATCCTTTCCGCCGAACGCGTTGGAGAGCATCGCCGAGAGCACGTCGCGCCCGTAAAGCGCGCCGCCCGCGCTCAGCTTGCGTATGTATTCTCCCCTGTAATTTTCTTTCATATCCAAAAGAGATCCTCTTGCGCCGCATATCTCTCCGCGGGGAAAAGATCCCGCGCGGCTTGGGTCAATTTTCCTTATTTTCCTTCAAAGAGGCGACGGTCGCTTTGAGCACATCGAGGGACACGGGCTTTGCGATGTGCGCGTTCATGCCCGCCTCTATCGCCCTCTTCTTGTCGTCCGCAAAGGCGTTTGCCGTCATCGCGGCTATCAAAATGGTCTTTGCGTCCTCCCTCGGCAGGGCGCGTATGGCCTTTGCCGCGGCGTTGCCGTCCATGACGGGCATCTGCACGTCCATCAAGATCATATCGTACTTGCCCGCGGGAGAGGACGAGAACATTTCAACCGCCTGCTCGCCGTCCGAGGCTATATCGCAAGTCGCGCCGGACACTGCCAACAGCTCCGAGATTATCTCCGAATTTATCTCGTTGTCCTCGGCCACGAGGAAGAGCATACCGTAAATGGGATTGCCCGCCCCGCCCTTTGCGCCGTCCTCGCTCACGCGGCTCCTTATGCGCGAAATCGTCTGCTTGAACGCAGAGATGAAGAAGGGTTTGGACATAAACGCGTCTATGCCCGCTCTTTCCGCCTCTTCCTCTATATATTCCCAATCGTATGCGGTGAGGATAAACAGCGAAGCCTTCTCGCCGAGAACCCCGCGCAAGAGCCGCGCCGTCTCCACGCCGTCCATATCCGGCATCTTGAGATCGATCAGCACAATGTCGTAGGGCGTGCCCGCCTTGACAGATTTTTTGACGGCTTCCAGCGCGCTCTTCCCGTCCGTGCAGTAGTCGGCTTCGAGGGTGGCGTATTTCAAAAGTTCGGTCACGTTTTTGCAGACGTCCTTTTCGTCGTCCACCACAAGAGTGCGCTTTATGTTGTAATCCTTCCAGAATTGCCCGTCGTCCACGTGCTCCACGGGGCGGAGCTGTATGTGCACGGTAAAGCAGGTGCCCTCGCCCGGCTTGCTCTTTACGTCTATCGTTCCGCCCATAAGGTCTATGAGGTTTTTGGTTATCGCCATGCCGAGGCCCGTGCCCTGCACGCTCGCGGTGTACTTATCGGACGCGCGCTCGAAGGGCTCGTAAATGACTTTGAGGAAGTCCGCGCTCATGCCTATGCCGTTGTCCTTGACGACAAACGCGAGGTCCTCTATGTTGCCCGACTTCTTCTCGGATCGTATGGTGAAATCTATCGCGCCGCCCTCCGGCGTATATTTGACGGCGTTCGAGAGTATGTTGTTGAGAATTTGAGTCAATCTCAGCTTGTCGCCGAGGTATTCCTCATGGTGCAGATCGTATGTGTGAAGGCGGAATTGCTGTTTCTTGGCCTTGACCTGCGGAAGAACTATGGAGCTGATTTCGTCTATCAGCTCCGACAGCTTGAAATCGGAAAGATTTAAGGTTATCTTGCCGCTTTCTATCTTGCTCATGTCGAGTATGTCGTTGATTATGCCCAAGAGATGCTGTCCCGAAGAGTTTATCTTGCGGCTGTATTCCAGCACCTTTTCGGGCTTATCGTAGGACTTTTCAAGCAGTGTGGAAAAGCCTATGACCGCGTTCATCGGCGTGCGTATATCGTGAGACATGTTGGAGAGGAAATCGCTCTTCGCCCTGTTCGCGTCCTCCGCCGCGCGGAGCGCCTCCTTGAGCACGCCCTGGTTGTGCAATTCCTGTTCCTTTATATCCGAAATATTCTGGCGGGCGAAAAGCACCTCCTCCGCGTTTCCGTCGCCGTCGCGGGACAGGCAGATGACCGTCATTTCCTCCCACTTGGGCTTATCGCCGCCGCGCTGGGACGAGCGGTATTTGTATCGCAGATCCTCCGTCTGTTTTAAGTCGCCGCGGAGCTGTTCCGGCTTGAGTTTTTCGCCCAACAGATCCTTGTCGTAATCGTCTTTGCAGGAGTCCGTCACGCTCTTTATGAACTGCCCGTACTCCCCTTCCACGGCAAAATCGGCGTCCTCGGGGACGGTTTCGGCGACGTAGCGGTAAACATTCCGGTCGAGGTTGACGTACACAAACCTGTCGTAAAGCCGCGTGAGCGCGTTGACTACGTGCGTCTTGTCTATGTTTTCATCGACTATCTTCTTCCTTTCCAGATAGCCGAACGCGAGCAGGAAGAATATGTACAGCGCAAGGGCGAGAATTAGCCCAAGCCCCAGCTGTAAGCCCTCCATGTTGACTTCCTTTGTCATTTCCGCCGTGACCGAGGCGGGGAAGGTCTGCAAGACGAGCCACGGGTGCTCGTTGTGGTCGTTGGGAACGAATGAAAAATACGCCGTGGAATTTGCTCCGAAAGAATACATCAAACCGTCGCGGCTTTCGTTTCTCCTGTCGAATATGCCCTGCAGATCGGATTTCAACTGCGCCGCCTGCTCTTCGGTGAAATTTTCAAACAGGCTCACCTTCTCGGTCTGCGCCTCGTCGTTTTCGTCCGAGCCCAAAAGGAGCATGATGTCGTCTATCTGCCTGTTGTCGTTATCGCCCGTCAGATTGAGGCTGTACAAATACACCGCGGAGGGCTGTCCGAAGAAGGACTGCGTGATGAACTCCAAAAGCTTGCTTTCGGGAAATCTGCCTATTATAACGCCCGCCACTTCGTCCTGCAAGCCCGTCTCTTTCTTATACACGGGGGTGTAGACGTTGAGCACGCGGGAAGTGCGGATCACGTCGTCGCTTATTGCGGTATACACGCCCGTCTTTCCGAGCTTGCCCTCCGTAAAGTAAGTCGGCTCACCGCCGTTTTCGCCCGCGGTCAATATGGAAAAAGAAGTCTCTTCCTTGGTCTCCTTGTTGTATCTGTACTGTACGCCCTCTATGGAAACGTAGTCGATATTTTCGAATATTACGCTGTTTATCAGCTTCAAATCTTCGGGATAGCCGTCGTTATCCACGTCGGGCTTGCACAGCCGCGATACGTTCATAAGCGAAGTCGCCGCGCTCGTAAGCTCGCTCCCTATGCGGGAGGCGGTCTGTTTGGTGGTTTCGGCGACGAACTCGCTGTTCTGCCTGACCACGCGCTTGTTGTTGTTTATCATAAATACGGCAAAGAAAATCGCCACTACGGCTATTACGACGACGAGTGGCAGATATTTACGCAGTATTTTAAGTTTTTGATTTTCCTTTGTTTCCATATGCCTTTACGCGTTGCTCTCCCCGAAAGCGCGGAGCGCGTCCAAAAGCTCTTTGTAGCGCTCTTCAAGCTCCCGCAAATCCTCCTCTTTTACTTGGTTTCCGGCGCGCAGATCCTCCGTCACGCGGTGGGCGGGTTCGTATAAAGCGGTAAACCCGAGGTTCTGGCAAACGCCCTTTAAGGTGTGCGCGCCGCGGAAAGCTTCCTTCATATCCCCGCTTTCAAGCGAATTTTTAAGCAGCGCATAGCTTTGGTCGGCGGGAAATTTCAAGGCGAAGCGCACCATGCGCTCCTCGGTCAAAAACCGCGCGAGCGTGTTTTCGTAATCGCCGCCTACTTTATCGTACAGTTGTCTGACAGTCATAAAGGCTCCTCCCTTCAAAGGGCTATTCGATTATAAATATTTTGCCTATCGCGCCCGTCATCTCCGGCTTAGACGAATCCGTCCACAGCGACTGAGCCACCAACTTGCAAAGGTGCTTGCCGCCGTCTATGTTTATCTCTCCCTCGTAGGCGATTATCGGGTTGCCGGGGGTGGATTTTGCGAGCAACGTCGCTATATCCTGCAATTTATCCTTGCCGCAACACTGGATAAGCTCGTCGCTGTCGAGGGGGTCGGATACAAGCGTGTGTTTCGCACCTATCCTCTTGTGCGCGTCGTTCAAAAAGGTCAGAATGTAGGGCTTATACGAAAGCTCGAACATGACGTCGCTGGAAACGGAAGTAAAGAAGGTGTACTTCTTCCTCTCCTTTTCCAGAATTGCCGCGGTGCGGCCCGTATAGGTTATGTCGTTCTTTTGCAGTATCTCCGCGGTGAGCTTGCGCATGTCGTCGTCAAGCTCGTTTTCCGGCGCGCCGTTGAGGCGGGAATACAGCTCGTCAGCGACGCTGTCGAGCATGTATATGAGGCGGGGATTGAAGGTGCCGCACTCGCCGTTTTTGATCATCTCTATGGCCTTTTCGTGCGAAAAAGCTTTCTTGTAAGCGCGCTCGCTGGTGAGCGCGTCGTAAACGTCCGCAAGGGATACGACCTGCGCGGCTATGGGAATATCGTCCCCTTTCAGGCCGTCGGGATAACCCCTGCCGTCGTAGCGCTCGTGATGCCAGCGGCATATCTGATAGCCCAGCTTTACGAGAGGTTCGTCCTTGTACAGAGGAAGCGCGTCGAGCATGGCCGCGCCCGCCGCGGAGTGGGTTTTCATGACCGCGAACTCCTCGGGGGTGAGCCGCCCGGGCTTATTCAATATGGACGTGGGTATGGTTATCTTGCCAATATCGTGCAGGGCGGAAGCCGTGCCGATTAGATTTATATCTTCCTGCGTGAATTTGTATTCGGGATAAATCTGCCCGAGGGCTTTCAAAAACAGCTCCGTAATTACGCGTATATGCTGAATGTGCGGGCCGCTCTCCTCGTTCTGGAATTCCACTATGTGGCTCAGAATGTTTATCATCATCGAGGCGGTTTTCTGCACCTCGCGCACCTGCTCCCCAACGAGGCCGAGGAGCCTCCTCTGCTTTTCGTACAGCATAAGCGTATTTTGCACCCTGCGCCTTACGATGTGCACGTCGAAGGGGCGGCTGATATAATCCGTCACGCCGAGGTTGTACGCGCGCTCCGCAAAGTCAACGTCCTGCGCGGCCGAAATTATAATGACGGGGGTATCGTCTATCCACCTGTTCTTGTTCATCGCCTCGAGGACTTCGAATCCGTCGGCGCGCGGCATGTTTATGTCTAGCAGGACAAGCGAGATCTCTTCGTTTTCGTTTTCGAGTATTTCCGTCGCTTCCACCCCGTCAAAGGCCTCGACGTAATCGAAGCCGTTGCCGAGAATATCCATAAGTATCTCCCTGTTTATGGGAGAATCGTCCGCAATCAAGATCCTCTTCTTTTCGCTGTAAACGTTTGGTGCCACTTGAAATATTGCTCCTGTAACATAAAATGCGCGATATTTTTCAAATTTTTGCGCCCGACTCAAGGACGGGCGCAATAAAATCGCGTTATTCGGCGCCGCAAAATGACTGCGGCGAAAAAATCATTATTCCTTGCCTACCGTCTCCACCGTGCCGTAATCAAGCTCCTCAATGGTCTTGTTGTTGTAATAAAGCATAAGCCCTATCGCGCGCGCCGTGGAAACTATGAGGTTCAGCTCGTCATTCTGCCAGATCCTCACGGTGTCCGTCATATCTATTCTTATATATCCGTAAACCTTATCGAAGGCGCATATCTTGCAGTACGCCGCCGATACGACCGATTGCTCGTTGAGTTCGTTTATTACGCTCTCGCTCATGCTCGAAGAATAACTGCTGACCTTGTTCGCATATGCGAGGCCGGAGTTATCCACGACATTTGCGAAAGTGTCGAAATCGAGCGACTTGAAATCCTTGTGCTTGGAAAGCGCGTGCACCATCTGGAATTTCATTCCCGAAGGAGTCTCTATGCAGAGGTGATCGTACATGTGATAGGTGACGAGGAAGAGCAATTGGTTCTTTATCGCCATTGCGAGGTTGCTCGTCTCCGTCAGGGTGTTGAAAACGCGCGCGTGAAGATACATCGGCGAGAACGCTATGTCGCGCGTCGCCTTCAGATCGAGGTTTTTGTGCTTGCTTTCAAGGTAGATGATGAAGCAATTCCTGCCCTTCATCTTGCCGCGGTAGAGCGCTTTGTCGGCGTAATTCCACAGGTCCTCGTAGTCCGTCGTGTCGTTGGGATAGCGAGAGATGCCCATGGAAATGGTTATCGAGGGAAGCGCGTCGTTCGCAAAGCGCACGTTTCCGATATTCATATTTATATCGTGCCCTATCTTCCAGACGTCGTTATACTCCGTAATGCCCTCGGTGACTATCAAAAACTCATCGCCGCCGAATCTTCCGACGACGCCGCGATCGCCCACCATGTCCGAAAGGAATTGGGCAATATCGTAAAGCACCCCGTCGCCCGCCTTGTGCCCGTAGCCGTCGTTGACGTACTTGAAGTTATCTATATCCGCAATAAACAGGCTGAAAGGCTTCTTGTTGTCCATGAGATAACGGATATAATCTTTTATTGTGTCGCGGGTAAATACTTCCGTCAGCGGGTCGAACGCATGGGACAGATCCTGCGTAGCGAAGTACGGAAATTTCTTTATCAATTTTTCCCTTATCATTTTTTTAACACCCCCAAAATCGACAGAAATAATTCTCTGTCTCCTATATTTTATAACTTCCCTCCCGAAATGTCAATATTTTATGTGAATGTTGTTATACAACATTTGGATTATGTCGTTATTGACAATATTTTGGCGCTTGCGGCGATCGGATATGTATATTTTGACATATTTTTCGCTGCCTGCCGCGCGGATTTTGAAAGTATGAAGCCGTCAGGCCGCGTCGGATATTACCATATAGCACAAAGTCGCTTCACCGGAAGACCTCGTTATCACGCATTCCGCGTTCGCCTCAAGCGTCACGGTTACACTGTAACATACGCCGGCCTGGTCCTTTTTCCCGTTGCCGCCCTTCTGCGCAACGCCGTTTATCTTGATGCCGGGATCGGTCTCCGCGTTTGAGCCGTATGCATAGTAGTACAGCGTCACCTGCTTTTTGGCGGCGAGTTTTATTGTTATCTCCGCTTTGCTGTCGATCTTGTAACCCTTTTCGTACTTTTCGCCGTCGCAGTAAAAATCCGCGTTCTTGAACGTCTGGCTGTCCCCAGTCGTGACGCTTATGCCGCTGTCTGCGGGAAGCTCCGTGAGGGCTCCGTCTTTAAGAAGCTTTACGCCGTTACTGATGATTATCACGCAGTTGTCTACCTTTGCCTCTGCGCCTCCCTGGCTTGTTCCGCCGCCCTGGGTTCCGGGGTCGGTCTCGCTTCCGCCCTGACCCGGAGTTTCGGGAGTAGTCTGGCCTTGCCCGCCCTGCGTGCCGGGGTCGGTTTCACTTCCGCCCTGGCCCGGAGTTTCGGGAGTAGTCTGTCCTTGCCCGCCCTGCGTTCCGGGGTCGGTCTCGCTTCCGCCCGTGCCGGGGGCTTCCCAGCTATCGCCGCCGATAGTGCCGCCGCCAGCGCCGGGCGACCTCTTCATAACGCCCGCGACGAGGGGGATTTGCTCCTTGGTCTGCGCGGCCGTGAGCATTTCGGTCACGTCGCTCTTGCCGTTCGAAAGATAGAACAGATTGCCGTTCGTATCGAAATTCTTGCCGAATTTATTGTCGTTTACGACCGTCGCGTTCCTGTTATCTCCCACATATATGCGGTCGGACGTCGCACCGCTTCCCAGCGTCTTGCCGTTTTCGACGTATATTTTTTTGTTATCTATAACGCAGCCCACGATCTTCGCCGAACCCGTTCCGCTGCTTCCCTTTACGAGCTCCACCGCCTTGTTGCTGTTTTCGAAATAACAATTTTCGACAAACGCATAGGCGTTGGCGCGGAGGGATATATCCGTGCTCGTGGTGCCCTTGTAGTAGTTGTTGTACATGTGCATATTCGCCTGGCGCGCGAGAGGCAGACGGGATACGCAACCGTTGTAATAGTTATGGTGGAAGGTGACGTTTGCCGTCGTATGGCTGTCGCTGCCGCCGATAAGCCCCGTCTTGTGCGTTGAATTGTAGACGTTGTACGAAAGAGTTACGTTCTTGACGCCCTTGAAATCGGTGGAGCCGTCGCCGTCGTGCTTATCCTGTTCGTTGCAGACGTCCCAATAGTTTACGCCCTCTTCAAACGTGTTGTGGTGTATCCAATAGTTGCCGCTCTTGAATGCTTCGAGATTAGCTGCGCTCGTCTCTCCGCCCTCGAAGGAGCAGGCGTCCTCGGTGTAGTCCTCGAAGGTTAGATTGCGCACTTCTATCGAATTGCAATTCTTCCAGGTAATGCCCCATTGGAAAATGCGCGCGTCCTCGCCTATGCCCTCCAAAGTTATGTTCTTTGCGTTTTGGACAATGCAGTTGTTCCACGCGCTGTCGAACTCGTCCTTGCCAGAGTCGTACTTCATCTTGCTGTCCAGCCCTTTGAGCTCGGCATACTTGGAAGTATCCAGCGTATTCACTCCCTTTTCGATGAGCTCCGCCTGGGTTATATTCACGCTTTTGCTCTTATTTATGCCGAACGCGGTGAGGACGTTCGTGCCCTGCAATTTACCCTTTACCTGCTCGGGAGTTATCGCATTGCGCGCGCCTGCTCCCTCTTCGATGTGCGTCCAAGTTGCCGCGCCAACCGTGCCTATTATGCGCACCACGACGGGCGTGGAAGTATAGTCCTTTGCTCCGCCGAGAATTTCAACAATGCTCTTGCCCGAATAACTCTTTTTGCCGATCGTAACCGTGAGGCTGTTCTTGGTGGCTTCGGTGACATATATTACCGTGGCGTTGCTCTTTAAAGTGCCGTCGTCGTTGTACGCGCCGACGCCGCCCGAGTATTTGAAATGCGCGTAGCCGGAGCGGTCGTAAGAAGATATTTGCATGCCCGAAACGGTATAAGTTTTGCCGTCGGACGCAGTTATTGCGAAGTCGTATTTTTCGCCGCCCTTGAGCCCGACAATATCGACGCGCGCCTTGCCGCTTTCCGCCGCCGCGCGTATGAGCGCCCTATCGCTTCCCGCAAGATATGTATATGAAGAAGCCGAAGAAAGTTTATATCCCACCTTTATCGTCCGGGAGGCGAGGTCGGTCTCCTTCCACTCGAACGCGGCGCACTCATTGCCCGCGTAGGTGTAGGTTATGGGGGAATTGCCTTCGGGGAGGGGCTTGGTTATCTCCTGCCAGACGGCGTACAGGTTGAGATTACCCGTAACGGGAGTGTTGAAATCGAAGTAAGAGCCGTCAGAAAGATTTTCCTTCCAGCCCAACAGGGTGTAATTTTCCTTGGTCACGCCCTTGGGCTCCACCGCCTTTTCGCCCGCCTTCACGTGCTGGACGGCCTCGTCTATGAGATCGCCGTCGCTGTAAAATTTAACGTCGTAGAAAACTTCGGCTTCCGCGGCGACGGTGACTGTGCAATAGCCCGATTTCCCGCCAGCTTCGGCCGTTATCCTTGCGGTGCCTGCGGCTATAGCCGTGACCTGCCCGTTTTGATCGACCGTGGCGACCGATGTGTTTTCGCTCTTCCACGCGACGGATTTATCCGTTGCGTTTACGGGGGAGACGGTTGCTGTCAGATTTCCCTTGACGCCCACTTTAAGCGAGAGGGTCGCGGGGGTAACTTCCACGCCCGAAACGGCGACTGCGCCCGACGGCGCGGCTGTAACGGTGACCGTGCAGTTTGCCGATTTATCCCCCGCTTGGGCGACTATTATTGCGGTGCCGGCGGCTACCGCCGTGACCTGCCCGTCTTGGTCAACCGTGGCCACTTCGGTATTCTCGCTCTTCCACGCGACTGTCTTATCCGTCGCGTTCTCGGGGGAGACGGTCGCCGTCAGATTTCCCTTGACGCCCACTGCTAGGGTGAGGGTGGCGGGGGTTATTGCGACGCTTTCCACGGGCACGGGCGAAGGCGCGGGTGCGGCCGCGGTCACGGTGACGGCGCATTTTGCCCTGTGGCCGCCGTCCGTCGTGGTGACGGTTATCGTCGCTTCACCTTCGGAAACGCCCGTTACCACTCCGCCGCTTACGAGCGCGACGGAAATGTTGTCGCTCTCCCATCTGACCTCTTTGTTGTCCGCGTCCTCGGGCAAAACCGTGGCGACGAGCGTGTAGCTTTCGCCCGCGGCTATCGTTATACCGCTTGCGCTGAGCCTTACTTCGGCAACCGATTGCGAGCACGAAGAGCACGCGGGCAAAACCGCCATGCAGACCGCCGACAAAATCAAAAAGAGTACCGTCAAAAACCTTTTTCCTTTATCTTTAAAAGCCCTCATCATGTCACTCCGCGCCGGGCGCGAGCCCGGCTGAATAGTTATATTTTACACATTATATCACAAAAATTTTATAAATCAACGGGTATACGCAAAAATTCGCGTCAAAAACCCCCGTTTTCTAAACGGGGGTCTCTGTCTTGGGAATATATTGGAAGCGGGAAGTTGCCGACGGGATTTTGACGACTTCTCCCCTCTTAATCCTCTTTTTCAGCCCGCCGCAGGGCAGGCATTTTTCATAATTCAAATCTCCAGGAGATAACCCCTCTCCCGCAGTTTTTCCCCGATGCAATCGAGTATCTCTTCGCTGTCCGCCGAGACGGTGTGATAATGATAGCCGTCCGTCACGCTCATAAGCGGCTTGGACGCGCCTGATACGAGGGAGCGGTGAAGCTCCTCAACGTCCGTCATCGTGGAAAGGCCGAGGGAGGCGCAAATTCTGCCGTATACCCTGTGGTTGACGAAAATATCTTCCACCCTGCCGCCGAGCGAGACGATAATTTCCCCCTCGTCGGTGAGCTGATCGAGGGAATGTCTACATTTGAACACCCTCTCGGCGCGGCTGCGGGATTTTATCATGTAACCCCTGCTGGTGGAGATCACGGCGTATCCGCGCGCGCGGAGTATGGCGATATCCTGCACTATGACCTGCCGCGACACGCCGAATTTTTCGCTGAGCGCGCCCGCCGTAACGGGCTCCGTGTTGCCGAGGCGGGAGAGTATCTCGCGGCGTCTTTCTTCGGCTTTCATCATGTCTCCTTTTCGGGGCGGAGTTCTTTGAGCGACAGGTCGAGTATGGGCGCGGAATGGGTGAGCGCGCCCGACGAGACGAAGTCCACGCCGATTTCCTTTATCTTCTGGATATTTTCGAGAGTGACGTTCCCGCTGCACTCCGTGACCGCCCTTCCGCCTATCATCGCGACGGCCTTTTTCATGTCCTCCACCGACATGTTGTCGAGCATTATTATATCCGCGCCGGCCTCGAGGGCTTCGCGGCACATATCGAGGTTTTCCACCTCAACTTCTATCTTGCGCACGAACGGGGCGTATTCCCTCGCCATCTCCACGGCCCTTTTTACGCCGCCCGCCGCGCCTATGTGGTTATCCTTCAAAAGCACGCCGTCGGAGAGGTTGTAGCGGTGATTGTATCCCCCGCCCACCCGCACGGCGTATTTTTCGAAAACACGCATGTTGGGGGTCGTCTTGCGGGTATCGAGAAGGCGGGTCTGACAGCCCTCGAGCATTTTGACGACCTTGCGGGTGTAAGTGGCGACGCCGCTCATCCTCTGCAAAAAGTTGAGCGCGACGCGCTCGCCCGAGAGCAACACGCGTATATCGCCCGAAACTATCGCGAGGAGCTGGCCTTTTTTCACCTCGTCCCCGTCCTTGACAAGAATTTCAACCGCCGTGCTCTCGTCGAGCAGTTCGAAAACCCGCGCGAACACGTTGAGTCCGCATATGACGCCGTCCTGCTTGCACACGAGCTTTACCCTGCCCTTTGTATAATCGCGCATAACGGAGTTGGTGGTTACGTCCTCGTTGCCTATGTCCTCCTCGAGAGCCTCGCGGATGATCCTGTCCATTATAAGTTTTTCGGTAAGATAATCGTTCATTTTCTCATCTCCGTGAATTTTTGGTTTATGTCGTACCCCTCGTTTGCCAAAGCTACGGCAAAGTTTACGTCCTTTACGTATTCTTTCAGCAATTTTTCGGGTTTGGAATAGGCCGACCCGTCTATGCCCTCCGCCGCGCTTTTTATTACCTCTTCCGCTACCTTATCCGCGGCGGCGATGTCGCGCGCGGCGCGTTTTGCAAACAGCAGACTTTCCAGAAGGGAATTGGATGCGAGCCTGTTTTTTCCGTGTACGCCGTTACAGCACGTCTCCCCCACGGCATACAGGCGGGGCATTGTCGTCCTGCCGTCGAGGTCGCTCCTCACGCCGCCCATGAAATAGTGTATGGCGGGAACGACGGGGATACACTCCCTGAAAACGTCGTACCCCTCCTCTTTGCACCTTTTGACTATAGAGGGGAAATGGCTTTTTATCTCCTCTTCGGGAATGGGCCGCATGTCCAACCAGACGAAATCGGTGCCGTCCTTTTGCATCTGCCCGAGCACCGCGCTCTTTACCACGTCGCGAGGCTGAAGTTCGTCGGTAAAGCGGTCGAAATTTTTGTCGAGGAGAAGCGCCCCCTCGCCGCGTATCGACTCCGAAATGAGGAACCGCCTCCCCTTCTTCTTTGTGTAGAGGGTGGTGGGGTGCACCTGAATATAGTTTATGTTGTCCACGGCCACGCCGTGCCTTAAACAAATCGCAAGGGAATCGCCCGTCAGAATACGGAAGTTGGTCGTGTCGGAGAACGCGCCGCCTATGCCGCCCGTCGCGAGCACGGTGCCGTCCGCAAAGACGTATTTCACCTGTTTTTCCCTGTAATCGTAGACGACTATCCCCACGCACTGCCCGTCGCTCTCTATTATGTCGAGCATGACGACATAGGGCTCTATCTGCACGTTTTCCCTCTTTTTTACCGCCTTGTACAGGTGAGTGGTTATCTCCTTGCCCGTGCAATCCTCGTGATAGCATATTCTGGGAACGGAGTGTCCGCCCTCGCGCGTGTACGCAAAAGAGCCGTCGTCGCATCTTTTCAGCCTCACGCCGAGGGAAACGAGGTCGTCTATGACCTCCTGCGAGCCGCGTATCATGCAATCGACGGCCGCGGGGTCATTCTCGTAATGCCCAGCCCTCATCGTGTCGTCGAAATAGCTTTGATAATCGTCATCGTCGCGCAATCTGCATATGCCGCCCTGCGCGAGGTAACTGTCGCTCCTGCCCGGACTGCGCTTGCAGATGAGCAAAACGCTCTTGCTTTGGGGCAGGTTGAGCGCGCAGTTGAGGCCCGCCACGCCCGCGCCGACTATTACGACATCGTATTTTCGCTTTAATACAGCCATATTTTTTGCCTTATGGAAATTTTTCCGCGGCAAGAACGCGCAAAATGCACCGCTCTTTTTGCGGAATTTGCAATGAGTATACACCATATGTTTACACATGTCAAGTCATATGTAAAGTTTTTTGAAAGGAAAAAGCACACCTTAGGGCGGGTAGGGAAATTTCCGCTGATGAAATTTAGGCGGAGAAAGGAAAGCGGTACGGCGGGCGCGCGGGAGGCAATCGACATTATAAGTCAAAAAAATACGGCGTAAAAGCGCGGGAAGAAAAATATATTAGAGCGTAAAGGAGAGATAAAAAATGAAAATTTCGTGCTTGTACGGCAAAAAAATAGCGGGCGACAATGGCAAAAAGAGGGGCGTTATCCTCGGCGTTGAAGTGAGCGGGAAGAGGATAGAGCGGCTGATATGCTGCGACGACGACCAAAAGAGGTTTTGCGTTACCGCGGAAAACATAATCTCGCTCAAGGGCGACGCGCGGTTTGACAGGGCGGAAAAGGCGGGGAAAGAAAATAGGAGTTTACAGCTTGGGAAAGCCGTGTTCACACAGGACGGCGTGTTTTGCGGGTACCTGGAAGATTGCCGCCTGCACGGGCTGGAGATAACCGAAGCGACCGTCGCGGGCAAAAAAATCCCCTTTGCCGACCTCGTGCTGGGAGACGTTTGCATAATAAAAGAAGCGACCCAAGCCGAGAGCGCGGCAAAGGACATGTTCATAGACGCGGTATGCCGCACCATCTCCTCCCCCGCCGCCGGGGATTGACGGACAAAAATAGGCGGGATATATTTTAATCCCCTCAGTCTGCAAGCAGACAGCTCCCCTTGCGAGCAAAGGGAGCCAAGGCACATCGTCACCCTGCCCGAGGGCAAGTTGTCACCCTGAGCGTAGTGAGGCTGAAAGCCGAACGTAGTCGAATGGGTCCCCCTGTCCTGAGTGGGAAAGAAAATTACAACCACTTGTCATTTCGAGCCTGTCGAGAAATCCGAAAATTCTTTTCATTTAAGTATTTCCTAAGTGATAAACCCCGGCCGGATTCCTCGACTACGCGCTTTGCGCTACGCTCGGAATGACAACACATTAAATATCGGATTACTTTTTATCCCCTCAGTCTGCTACGCAGACAGCTCCCCTTGCGAGCAAAGGGAGCCAAGGGTTACAAATTGGCGCGTTGCGTATTTAATCCCCTCAGTCGCCTTCGGCGACAGCTCCCCTTAGTATTAAGGGGCGCCTATTGCGGGAGCTGTAATTACGAAGTCTATAAACGCATAGAAGCGAGCAGAACGAGGCGCGCGAGGATAACCCGAAG
>CANREQ010000022.1 GCA_947629695.1 uncultured Clostridia bacterium
CCCGCAATCGCTTGAAAAACGGCAAAGCGTGTAGTATAATTGCAGTATAAAAATTCCAAGGAACGCATTATGAAAAAAACACCTTACGCATTGATAATCATGGACGGCTACGGCATAGCCGAAGCGGGTCCCGGCAACGCAATTTCTTTGAACGGCAGTAAAAACGTAAACGCGCTCAAAGCGCAGTATCCTTCCGCAACGCTGGGTGCAAGCGGCATGAGCGTGGGACTTCCCGACGGTCAAATGGGCAACAGCGAGGTAGGTCACCTCAACATGGGCGCGGGCAGAATAGTCTACCAGGATCTGACCAAAATCACAAAGGCCATTTCCGACGGCGATTTCTTCACCAATCCCGCCCTACTGAAGGCTATGGAAAATGCGAAAACGCACAAGCTCCACCTCTACGGACTGCTCTCCACCGGCGGCGTGCACAGCCACATAACCCACCTCTACGCGCTCCTCGAAATGGCGAAAAAGTGCGGCGTTAAGGAGTGCTACGTGCACTGCTTTATGGACGGGCGCGACGTCTCCCCCACCTCCGGCGCGGGATTTATCCGTGATTTACAGGCCAAGTGCGACGCGCTCAAGTTCGGCAAGATCGCGTCGGTCGTCGGCAGATATTACGCCATGGACAGGGACAACAATTGGGACAGAGTGGAAAAGGCCTACGATATGCTCACCTTGGGCGAGGGCGAAAAGTGCACCGACCCCGCCGAGGCCGTGGAAAAGAGCTATCAGGGGGGCGTGACGGACGAATTTTTGAAACCCATAAAGGTATGTGAAAACGGCAAGCCCATAGGTATTTTGGAGAGAGATGACAGCGTTATCTGCTTCAACTTCCGCCCCGACAGGGCAAGGGAAATAACCCGCGCCGTCTCGCAAAGGGAATTTGTCGTCCCCAAGGGCACGGCGTTTGAGAGAAAGACGGGCTTTCTGAACCCCGTTTACGTCTGCTTTACGGTGTACGACGCGGAATTTACGGGCATAGAGATCGCCTTCCCCAAGACGATTTTGAAGAACACGCTGGGGGAATATCTTTCCTCTTTGGGCAAAAAGCAGTTGAGGATCGCCGAAACGGAGAAATATGCGCACGTCACATTCTTCTTCAACGGCGGCGTGGAAGCGCCCAACGAGGGCGAAGTGCGCGATTTAATACCTTCCCCTAAGGTCGCGACTTACGACTTGCAACCCGAAATGAGCGCGTACCTCGTAACCGATAAGGTTTTGGAAGAGCTTGACGGCGGGCAGTTCGACGCGGTGATTTTAAACTTTGCGAACTGCGACATGGTTGGTCACACGGGCGTAATCGACGCGGCCGTGAAGGCTGTCGGAACGGTGGACGAGTGCGTTAAAAAGGTGTGCGACAAGATACTCGCAATGGGCGGCGCGGCGATCGTCACCGCCGACCACGGAAACGCAGACAAACTCATTTCCGAGGACGGGTCCCCCTTTACCGCGCACACGACAAACCCCGTGCCCGTAATTCTGGTGAGCGAGAAGTACAAAAACGCAAAGCTGAGAAGCGACGGCATTTTGGCCGATTTGGCCCCCACCCTGCTGACTTTGATGGGTCTGCCTATCCCCGCCGAGATGACGGGCAAAAGTCTGATAAAATAAGGGATTATAAATTTAATATATCAAGTAAGAGGACGGCGAAATTCGCCGTCCTCTTACTTGATATAAATTATTGCGTCTGTTGATTTTTAACATCGGTTAAGACGATTGTCCTATGAAGCTATATAAGCTTTTCAGATATATGCCGATAAATGTGGCTTCAAGCGCGATAAAGATAATTAAATAAACAGCAAAGGTTATATTTATGGCACGCTCCGATTTAAATATTGAAGATATGGGTTTTGCCAGGAAATAAACAAGCAAGTTTAAAACATGGCAGACGACATAGCAATATGAAATACCGTTAATTCCCACTGCGCTGCCATTGCCCAAAAAGCTCAGTGACGCACCGGCAATCATCGGGGAAATTATCATGCCGCCAAACACAAACAAGCCGATTATAACCGCAAAGAAATACAGTCCGTTGCCGTATTTTTCCCCGCGCTTGGCGTTAATAATAAACTTGCGGAATATAAGGGGCGGCAAATAGGATATAAGCAACCCCAAAACGAGATTTACTATAATTTTTATAAGAAGCGAAGAACCTTCGCCGCTGTCCTCTTCAACTTCGTCCCGCTTGTCGGAATTTTTCAACTTATCTTTATAATATACATCGTTATCCAAATATTTCAACTTGGCATATCCGTCATCCAATATGATTTTATAGCCGGTAATATCACCGTCTTTTAATATCGTATAATACTTTTCGCCTACAATGGTATTATGATAATATCGTACTCCATAGCCCGTAAACATTCCGCCTCTTTCCTTGACGGTATCGCCATAAAGCTCGAAATAAGTATCAAAACCCGAACCGTTTTCAAGAGAAAAGGTCTTTCCGTCAAACTTGATTCTGCGCACGGCTCCGCTTGCGCCGCTTTGTAAAAACTCGATAAAATCCATAATTGCCTCCATAAGTAAGTATCAGTCAGATTATATCAAGTCTTTTATGACTTAAAAATAATATAATAATCATATGGACAAGCGCAACGTTTTCGGGGAAAGGTTAAAAGAGCTGAGAAATTACAGAAATCTCAGCCAAATGCAATTATCCGAGCTGACGGGCATAAGCCAATCGGCGATCGCCAAATGGGAATTGCACAAGACGGAGCCCACGGCCTCCGCCATTGTCGCGCTTGCGGAGTTCTTCAACGAATCAAGCGATTATTTATTGGGTATCAAAGATTGATAATGCGGCTTGCGCCGCATTTTTTTATTGCGAAAAAGGGAAAAAATAAATATAATAAGATAGATGGGCGAAAATAAACAGGAAAAATTTTTCACAAATAAATGGGCGGTCGCACTGTGCGCGATTTTTTGCTGTGTGCTGTGGGGGAGCGCGTTTCCCTGCGTCAAAATAGGCTATAAGCTGTTCGGCGTGGATACGTCCCACGTGCCCTCCATAATACTTTTCGCCGGCATGCGCTTTACCATTGCGGGCGCGTTTGTAATAGCTTTCGGCAGCATAACCAACAAAAAATTTTTGCTCCCCAAAAAGAACAATTGGTGGCGGGTGCTTCTGGTGTGCCTCTTTCAGGCGGTGCTCCAATACGTCTTTTTCTATATCGGGCTCGCGCACGTGTCGGGCGTTAAGGGCGCGGTGCTCAACGGGCTGGGGGTGTTCTTCACCATTTTGATCGCGTGCTTTGTATTCCGCACGGAAAAATTCAACATCGTGAAGTTATCCGGCTGTATCTTGGGCTTTGCGGGGGTGATAGTAGTAAACCTCGGCGGGGAATTTACCTTCAGCTTCACCTTTTTGGGCGAGGGGTTTGTGATATTGAGCGGTCTGAGCGCGGCCGTCGCGGCGGGGCTCGTCAAGATATTTTCCCGCTACGAAAACACGACCGCGCTATGCGGCTGGCAGTTTTTCATAGGCGGCGCGGTAATGGTTTGCGGCGGGCTTTTGTCGGGCGGACGGGTCAGCATGCAGAGCGGCTGGGCCATACCCGAGCTTTTATACCTTGCCTTTATCTCCTCCTGCGCGTTCACGTTGCAGGGATATCTGATGAAGTACAATCCCGTCTCACGCGTGGCGGTTTTCAAAAGTTCCAACCCCCTATTCGGCGCGGTATTTTCCGCTCTGCTTTTGGGTGAGAGCGAACAGCTTCTCAGCTTTTACACCCTCATTGCGATAGTCTTGGTGTGCCTGGGGATATTCATAATCAACAAATTCGGCGAATACAAGAAAAAATCGGGTGAAAATTTTTCAAATAGCGGATAAAATTTATTGAAATTATTTTTAGCCTGTGTTATACTTTGAAAGTAACTTGATTAAAAGAGGTATTTTCCTTATGATGAATATGCTCGTCGTGGCGATGGACAGTCCCCAATATATTACTTACGTCGTCCTGACTTCAATAGCTATTATACTGATGTTCCTCGCGGCGCTGGTCGCAGTGATTTTGGTACTTCTGCAACAGAGCAACTCCGAAGGCATAGACGGTATCACGGGCTCGAGCGAGACTTTCTTCGGCAAGAACAAAGGCAAGTCGATAGAAAGCAAACTCAAGAAGTGGACCTGGATATGTCTGGCGGTTCTCGCCGTATTATCGATTATCTTCTACATCGTGGCGATAGTCATAAAATAAGACTTTTCCGGTTTTAAATGCGGCGGCTCAGTTATTTGATGCCGCCGTTTTGTTTACATATGCAACTCGAAGAAAAAATACTTTCGCTTATAAATGCGGGCAAATGCGCATTTTCCGATCTGCCCGGAATAATGCACGCCGCCCATATTCCCTCGCGGGAGAGAAAGGAGACAAAGAAAATACTCGACGGCCTGTGTGCGCGCGGTGTGCTCCTCAGAGAGCGCGCCTTTTACGGCACGCCCGAGCAATGGGGAGCTTTCAAGGGAACCGTGCGGGCAAACGCGCGCGGCTTCGCCTTTATTTCACCCGAAAAAGGGGGCGACGATTACTTCGTCGCAAAGAAAAATCAGAACGGCGCGCTGGATATGGACGTCGTTCTGGCCTATCCCGTGCGCGCGGGCGGCGACGAGGCGAAGATAGTTAAGATACTCTCGCGCGGGCGCAACACGGTGGTCGGGCGATTTGCAATGGGCAAGGACGCGGGATACGTTCTGCCGGACAGGCAAAATTACCTGAGCGACGTGTATATTCCCCTCTCCCTCTGCGGCGGCGCGAAGGACGGGGACAAGGTGGTTGCCGAGATAACTTCATACCCGCACAACAAGCTTGTGGGCGGGAAGATAAAGGAGATCTTGGGCAGGGACGGAGACTTCGAAGCCGAAGAGATGGGGATAATCAAGAGCTTTGAATTGAGCTTGAAATTCCCCGAAGAAGTCATAAAAGAGGCCGAAAAACAGGCCGCCCAAAGAATAGATTTTGCCGGAAGGCGGGATCTTACCTCCCTTTTGACGATAACGATCGACGGCGACGACACGCGGGATATCGACGACGCCGTTTCGCTTGAAAAGACGGACGGCGGATACATCCTCGGCGTGCACATAGCCGACGTGGCGCAATACGTGCTGTGCGGGAGCGCGACGGACAAAGAAGCTTATTCGCGGGGCACGAGCGTCTACTTCCCCGACAGAGTCTTGCCGATGCTTCCGCCCGCGCTTTCCAACGGGGCGTGCAGTCTAAACGAGGGCGAAACGCGCTATGCGCTGTCCTGCCTGATGACCGTCGATGACGGCGGGAAAATACTCAAAAGCGAAATCTGCGAGAGCGTGATAAAAAGCGACAAGCGGCTGACTTACACGCGTGTTGACGGCATTTTGAACGGCGGAAATCATAGCGGCGTAAGCGCGGAAATTTGCGCGATGCTGCACGACATGGCGCGCCTTACAGCCGCGTTCGAGGCCGTGCGCGAAGAGTTGGGCGGGATAACGCTTGACATAAAAGAGGCGCACATATACCTCGACGAACGGGGTGAAATAGTCATCCCCGAGGCGAAGCGCACCCTCTCCCAAAGGCTGATAGAGCAGTTTATGGTGGCGGCCAACGAATGCGTCGCGAAATTTTTGGGTTCCGCAGGCGCGCCCTGCCTCTATCGCATCCACGAGCCGCCCGCGCCCGAAAAGGCGGAAGCGTTCGACGTCTTTTTGCGGGGGCTGGGAATAACGGCGAAAAGGAGCCAAGAGCCAACGCCGCGCGATTACCGCGAGATTTTGAACAGGGCGGCGGACAAGCCCTATTGCGGGGTAATTTCAGAAGTGATGCTCCGCACCATGCAAAAGGCGAGATACAGCGAGGAAAACCGCGGGCACTTTGGGCTGGCTTCCCCGTGCTATTGCCATTTCACCTCTCCCATCAGAAGATATCCCGACATGTTCGTGCACCGCGCGGTGAAGAGCCTTTTGAGAAAGGACAAGGCGGGGCTGGAAGAGCTTGCGGAAATTGCGGGCGAGGCGGCCGCGCACTCGAGCGGCACGGAAAAGCGGGCGGACGGCGCGGAGCGCGCGGTGGACGATTTATACAAGACCGTTTATATGTCCGACAGGCTGGGCGAGAAATACAGAGCAATAATTTCCGGCGTGACGGCATACGCCGTATATGCGGAACTTCCCAACGCCGTCGAGGGAATGATAAGGCTGGAAAGCCTGCCCCGCGACAGCTACGAATTTTACGCGGACAAATATCTATTGAAGGGCAAAAGGCGCTCCTACCGGATAGGCGACGGGATAACCGTAAAGGTTGCGGGTTGCGATTTTTCGGCAATGAAAGTACTTTTTGCAATATGTGACGACTGACATGAAACAAATCGCATACAACAAATCGGCCTCGTTTGAGTACTTCATCGAGGAAAAATACGAAGCGGGCATCGTCCTCGAGGGCGCGGAGGTGAAATCCCTGCGCGCGGGGCGGTGCAATTTAAAGGACAGCTTCTGCTTTATACGCGACGGACAGGTGACGCTTAAAAACATGCACATTGCCGTGTACGACAAAAGCGGGGCTTTCAACTCCCGCGACGCGAAGCGCGACAGGCGGCTTCTTCTGCATAAGGCGGAAATAGACAAAATAGTGGGCAAAATCAACGCAAAGGGCATGACTCTTGTGCCGATTTCGATATATTTCAAGGACAATTTAATTAAAGTGGAAGTTGCGCTCTGCCGCGGCAAGGCGCAATACGACAAGAAGCAAGCCATAAAAAAGCGCGACATAGAGCGCGATACAAAGAGGCAAATGACGGATTTCTGATTTACCATTGCGCATTTTTCAAGCGGGCTTGGATTTTTTGAAAATTCTGACAAAAGCGAGGTAACGGTTATGAATAATTACAGGAAAGAAACTTTGTGCGTGCAGGCGGGCTACAAACCCAAGACGGGAGAAAGCCGTATTCCGCCCATTGCGCAGTCCACCACCTTTTTCTACGGCGACACGCAGTCCATGGCGGATTGCTTCGATTTGAAGAGCGCGGATTTCTTCTACTCCCGCCTTGCCAACCCCACCGTGGCGGCGTTCGAGGGAAAAGTCGCCGCTTTGGAGGGCGGAGTTGCGGCTATAGGGTGCGCTTCGGGAATGAGCGCGACCACGCTTACAACTTTCACCCTTGCGGGCGCGGGCGACAACGTTTTATGCTCCCAAGCCGTTTACGGCGGAACGTTCAACCTGTTCGGCACGACTCTTCCCAAGCTTGGGATAGAGTGCCGCTTCTTCGACCCGGACGACAGCGAAGAAAATATCGAAAGGCTTATTGACGGTAAGACAAAGCTAATATTTACCGAGACTATCGCAAACCCCTCGATAGTCGTTCTCGACATAGAAAAAATTTCGCGCATTGCGGCAAAGCACGGGATAGTTCACGCCGTGGACAACACCCTCGCGACGCCCGTGCTGTGCAGGCCGAAGGAGTTCGGGGCGAACATAATAATACACTCCTCCTCCAAATATCTCGACGGGCATGCGGCGGCGTTGGGCGGCGTTATCGTCGATTTGGGGAATTTCGTCTTTAAGGGCAACCCCCGCTATTCCTCCTTCAACGAGCCGGACGAGAGCTATCACGGCCTGGTTTTCGCCGATCTGCCCTCGGCGCAGTTTGCAACCAAGTGCCGCGCGCAGATGATACGCGATATCGGCGCGATCATGTCGCCCGAAAACGCATTTTTGTCCTACATAGGGAGCGATACCCTCGCCCTCAGAATGGAAAGACACAGCAAAAACGCGGCGGCTGTTGCGGAATATCTGGACAAACACCCCAAAACAGAGAAGGTTTTGCACCCATCGCTTGCCGGAAACAAATATCACGCTCTCGCGCAAAAATATTTGCCCGAAGGCCAGGGGGGAATGTTGAGTTTCCTCATCAAGGGCACAAGCGCGGACTGCGCGCGCTTTATGGAGAGCCTCAAGCTTATTACGCAGGAAACGCACGTCGCCGACGTGAGGAGCTGTGTGCTTCATCCCGCGTCCACCACTCACAGACAGCTGTCCGAAGAGGATCTGAAAAAGGCGGGCGTGCCCCAAAACCTCGTAAGGCTTTCCGTGGGAATAGAAAACATAGAGGATATTATTTCCGATTTGGACCAAGCGCTTGCAAAGATATGAAGCGCAAACAATTAAAAATACCGACAGAGGACAATAAGCTATGCCCATAGTTATAGACAAAGATATTCCGGCATACAAAATACTCACCGACGAGCGCATCTTCGTAATGGACAGCGGCAGGGCGTTTACGCAGGATATCCGCCCGATAGAAATAGCAATTTTAAACCTCATGCCCACAAAGGAGACTACCGAAACGCAGTTTATGCGCCTGCTTTCCAACTCCCCTTTGCAGGTGAATATCACGCTTATAAGGACTTCATCCTACACGCCCGCGCACACGGGCAAAGAGCACCTCGAGAGATTTTACAAAAATTTCGGCGAGGTGAAAGCGCGCAAATTCGACGGCATGATAATAACGGGCGCGCCCGTGGAGAACATGGAGTTCGAGGACGTGGCCTATTGGGACGAGCTGAAAGAAATATTCGACTGGACAAAGACAAACGTCACCTCCACCCTGTTTATATGCTGGGGCGCGTTGGCCGCGCTGTATTACTTCCACGGCGTAAAAAAACACCCGCTGAAAAAGAAATGCTTCGGCGTGTTTGCGCATACCCGCGTGGATTACGACGAGCCCGACCCGCTGATGCGCGGCATAAGCGAGAAATTCCACATGCCCCACTCGCGGCACAGCGTCGTGTACACGGGGGATATAAAAAAGGTGAAGTCGTTAAAGCTTTTGGCATACTCCGGCGAGGCGGGCGCGGGAAGAATCAGGAGCACGGACGGCAGGCAGGTTTTCGTCATTGGGCACATGGAGTACGATAAGGAAGTGCTGAAAGCCGAATACGAAAGAGACAGGGCGAAAGGGCTGGAAATCGACCCGCCCGAGCACTACTTCGCCAACCGCGCCAAGACGAAAATAAATATGAAATGGTCCTCCACCGCCAACCTGTTTTATATGAATTGGCTTAACTACTACGTCTATCAGGTCACGCCGTACGATCTTTGATTGGCGGCAAGGCGGAATGGCGGCGGGTTGTATACCGCACGCAAAAAAGGCAACGAAGTTTTATTTCTTCGTTGCCTTTTTGCTATTTGAAATTTGCTTATCTTTTTACTTTCGGGCGCTTTAAACCGACCTTCTGAAAGATCCCGCAGTGAATGTGCGGCTGCTTTCCACCTGCGTGACCCCGCGCATTGCGGTAAATACCACCTCGTCGCCCGGACGAACGGTTATTATTACGTCGGTCAGGTTGTGCAATCTTTCGACGTCCACAGCGTCCACCGTCTCGCCGTTCCGCTTTATAACGACCCTCTTCAACACGTCGCCCGTGTTGAGCCCCGCGCTTATGGGCGCGTTGGTGACGGTCACCACTTCCTTTATGCCCGCCGCGCCCTTTTCGTCGAGGCCGGTGGAATATTTGTCCGTCACATCATAGGTAAACCCCAAGTCGCTTAAAAGCTCTATGCCGGAGTTGCCGTCATCCGTCGCTATCATCTTATCCACGACGCGCCTTACGGTGGAAGCGCACAGCGCGTAGCCCATATTGTCTATATCTTCGGAAATTGTTTTGGCGTTGACTATACCGATAAGCTCCCCGCTCCGGTTGAACAGCCCGCCGCCGGAGTTACCTCCGTTTATCGCGGTATCCGTCCTCAAAACGCGGTAATTATGATAGTCCGGCCGCCTGTCGGTGCCCAAATTTACGGTTATTTCCTCGCTGTCGCGGGAGACAAACCCAACCGACGCGGCTATGTCGTCGCCGTTCGCGTTGCCCACGGTGTACACCGTATCGCCGACTATCGGCTCTTCCGCGGCGTTCCACGAAGCCTTTACCGCACTGCTCTTTTTGACTATATCGCTGTCCGTTACCTTTAAAACGGCTATGTCGTAGTTCTTGCTCGCGCCGATAATCTGCGCTTCGTCGTAGCCGCTGTTGGGATAATCCGCGCCGTACAGCCAAACCTTTATGGTGCGCGCAAAGCCGTTTTCCTCGCCCAAGCCGCTTCCGCTTGAGGTCGTGACGGCGTTAGCCGAATAGACGACGTGGCAGTTGGTGACTATAGTCATATCGCCCGCTTCCTTGTCGATGTCCACTATCACGCCGGAGCCGTAATAGGACTGCTCCCCCGCGGTAAAGGCGGTGTACTCGTAAAAGGTCGTCATTATGGAGACGGCGGACATCAAAGAGCGGTTTATCGCCGCTTTAAGCGAGACGGCTTCGGAAATTTCCCCGCCTTCGTAGCTTAAATATTCCTTGAGGAAATCGTCGAACGCCAAGTCGGGGTCGCCCGTCTGCTCTTTGGCGGCCTCCCATATATCGTAGATATTGAGGTTTTGTCCGTTTATTCCGTCCCTGCCGTTGCTTATTTCGCAACCCGAGATCATCGCCGCCGAACCCGCTACGAGCAAGGCGGTCACACAGATAGCCGCACGCTTTAAAAATTTACCCTTCATTTTACAATTTTACTCCGTTTGCCTTCAACAGCTCCCTCGCAGTATCCACGCTGTCCACGCCCGTCGCGTTTTTGACGGGCGCAAACTCGCGTTCCCTGACGACCTCGAAGCCGAGGCAATTGCCCATGAGCTTGACCAGATCGACGGCCAACAGCTCGAATTTGTACGCGTTGGGCTCATCGGGCACGACTTTTTTGCCCTCCTTTATATAGCTCACCTTTTTGCGGGCTATATGATAGGGAAGCTTTTCCCCGCCGATTTCGTCCAACTTCTTAACCGAAAAGATATAATTCAATATCACGCCCGCGCCGAATAAAAGGTTGCCCTCTTCGTCGCGCGCATAGCGCTGTTCGTCTTTAAGCTCCGTATATTCTATTACGGTAGGCGCGCCGTCCTCTTTGCACAGAACGCCCACCTTTTCCTCCGGGCACGCCTTGGCGACCACCTTGCCGGAACAATTAACGCCCGCAGAAAGGGTCGCGCCCACAAAGACGGGGTCGCATATCTTTTGCAGGACGTTATCCACGCCGTACACGTTGAGCCACTCTATGCCCTCTTTATCCAAAATTTCCTTATATCCGCCCTTTACAAGCGAGACATACCACCCGCCGTTGCCGTTGGGGACGAGCGCGGGCGCGTATTTTTCGGAGAGAAGAACCTTGCCCGAAAAGTCGCACGCCGGGGTCATATCCTGCACGAAAAAGCTTATTTTATCTTTATCGTACCCGAAATAGCCGTGACGGGCGAAAAAATCGCGCGTGGCCGCGTCGTTTATGGAGCTGGTCATTATGAACACGCGGAAATTATATCCCGCTTTCTTTGCCACCTCTTTGACGTTTTCCATCTGACAGGCGAAAATGGGAAGCTCCCGCGAGACGCCTATATCGAACGTGCCTTTGGGCCCGTCCCAGCCGAGGCGGGAGCCCTGCCCGCCCGCGAGGAGCACCGCCGCGATTTTCCCTTCGCGGATGGCTTTCAAGCCTATCTTTTCAAACTCTCCGCGCCGCTTTTCTATCTCCTTCAGCCCGAGCATGTCGGCCGGGGTAAGTTCCCCGACAGTTCTGTCTCCCTCGCTCCCTATAGACGAGAGTACGGAAAAATCCGTCCTTTCCACATCGTCCAAAAGCGCCGTCCGACCGTCCGGAGAAAGCTCCTCATAATAGTCCAAAAGATGCTCCTGACCTATCGCCGCGAGACGGGCAAGCGTTGCCTCATAATCCATTTTATCCCCCGAAACGCCGAAAAACGGCGCGTTGACGTAATAATTTAAGTCAGGCTAATTATATATTAAAATTGCGGATATGTCAAATTATAATTGTAAAGTTGTAATTGTTAAGCTTATTAACGGAATATGAAATTTTTGTGATATTATCTCAATATCCCGCTATTGACATTTATTTTAATTGATATTATAATTATGGAAAGAATGATAAGGAGGAGTTGCAATGTATTGTTATGAATGCGGTGAAAAACTCGCGCTCGTCCTTCATAATCAGGAAGGTCTCGTCCCGTTCTGTAAAAAATGCAACGAATACCGCTTTCCGCAGTTTGCCACTGCGGTCACGATAGTCGCCGCAAACAGAGAAAAGGATAAGATACTGCTTGCAAAACACAGGGACCAGAGCGATTACATTTTGTTCGCGGGTTATGTCAAAAAGGGCGAGACGGCGGAAAAGACCGTGACAAGGGAATTCAAGGAAGAAACGGGGCTCAACGTCGTCAAATACAAGTACATGTCAAGCCGCTACAACGCGGCGAAAAATCTGTTGCTTTTAAACTTTTCGGTCATTGCCGAAAGGGGCGAGCCGCAGTTGGATAAGAGCGAAATAGACGAAGTCAAGTGGTTTACATTCGATGAGGCGCTTGAGTTCGTCAGAAAGGATTCCGACGCGGAGGCCTTTTTGAAGGCGGCCGTTGCGGACCTCAAAAAGTCTTGAAAATAATTGGCGCGCGATTTATTCAAAGCGCGTAAAACGGGAGATAAATTATGAATTTACTTTTAAGCACAGGGGCGATCGTGGGGATCGTCGTGGGGATCGTCGTGGGCGCGGTCTGCGGCGCGCTTGTCCTTATCCTGATCTTCTGGGCCATAGGGGCACGCAACGGATTCGTCAGAATGAGAAACGCCAACGAAGAGGCGTTTGCGACTATCGACGTCTACCTCAAAAAGAGATACGACCTCATTCCCAACCTCGTCGAGACGGTAAAAGGATATGCAAAGCATGAGAGCGAGACGCTTCAAAACGTCATCGCGGCGCGCAACAACGCCGCGTCCGCCAACACCACCGCGGAAAAGATAGAGGCCGACGCAAACCTCACAAACGCGATACGCTCCTTCAATATAGTTGCGGAGCGCTATCCCGATCTGAAGGCAAACGCAAACTTCCTCGACCTGTCCGCACAGTTAAAGGCGATAGAGACCCAGCTTGCCGAACAGCGCAGATATTACAACGCTCTCGTCAAGAAGTACAACACGGCGAGGGACATATTCCCCAAGTCGATAATCGCCTCTTGCATGCACCTTGAAAAGGCGCCATACTTTGCGCTTGACAGCGAGGAAGAAAGGCAGAACGTAAAGGTAAGCTTCTGATAACGCCATATAGGGCGGGACGGCTTTTTGCCGCCCCGCATTTTGCGGAAAAATGATGAAAACACTGAAAAAATTGACAATACCCGCGATAATTGCGCTTATTGCCCTGCTGTGCGCGGCTGTATTTATTCCGCGCGGCTCCTCGGCAAAGGCCGACAGCGGCGATTATTACGACGAAAGCACCAAATTCAGCTTCGTCTCCTACTCCGTCACCTACGATATAAAGAGCGACAGGACGATGGACGTAACCATGGACCTCACCGCTTTGTATATCGGCAGGTCGAGCACGGGGTTTATCTACTACATACCCGTAAACGCGGGCGACAGGGTGCGCAACCTCAACGCGTACAAGCTTGACGGCGGCGAGGAAACATACCTCGAATACACCGTCGAAAACGAGGAAAACGAGTTCATCGCCATGGCGATAGACGACTACCGCATAAAGACGGGCGAGGTGCACTCCTACCGCATAAAGTACGAATACGCCATAACCAAGCCCGTGAGCAAGAACAACATCTACCTCAACGCGATAGGTTTTGACTGCGCGGCGGATATAACCACCGCCACCGTTGTCGTAAAACTGCCCGACGGATTGCAGGGCGCGACCTGCTACAAGGGCAAGGCGGGGACGGACGATAAGTACGACAATTTCTTGCAGGTGGGCAACGTCATATACCTGACGACCTCCCTTCCCGCATACAACGGCATAACCTTTGACTTTGCCTTTTCCGAGGGTGCGCTTTCGGTCAAGACGGATATGACCCCCTATTGGATAATAATAGGCGCGTGCGCGCTGTTTGTGGTTCTCTTTGCGGTAAAATTCCTCTTCTTCAACAGGGAGGACATAACGCCCGTGCCGCGCCAAACGCGGACGGCAAGTCGCCAGACGACCCCACAAACGAGATGGATCCCCTGCTTATGGGCAAGCTGATAGACAACCATGTTGACAAAAGCGACATAACTTCGCTCATTTACTATTGGGCTTCAAAGGGATTTATCAAGATAAATATGGAGGACAAGGATGATATAAAGCTGATACGCCTTGTCAAGGATCTTCCCGGCAACGCGCCCAACTACCAGCGCACCGTCTACTACGGGCTGTTCGCCTCCTCCGACCTCGTGCGCATCAATTCCCTGACGGGAAACTTCGGGCGGATTATTGAAAAGGCGACGGCGCAGGTCAACGCGGAAAACGACAAACTTTACAGCGGAACGAGCATGGCGTTTGCCGTAATATTCGCGCTTTTGGGTCTGCTTGCGATAGGGCTGACCCCCATACTCCTGGCCATACTGAATATAAACGCCGGGCTGTTGATAATTTTGCCTATGTTTATGGTCGTGCCCGTATTCATCGTGTTTGCGCTGACGCAGTCGGTGAGATACCGCGCGCTTAAATACGGCGCGGGCAAAATAGCGCTGTGCCTTGCCGGAATTGCGGTCATCGCCGCGCTGTTCAGTTTGCTTTACATATTGGCCGTTCCCGCATACGTTGTGGAGCTTCTCCCCAAAATATTGCTGTGCCTGGTGGGATTTGCCATTGTAATGCTTTCCGTAACGCTTATAAGCCGCACGCCGGAATACAGCCGCACGCTGGGCAAAATAATGGGATTCCGCGATTTTATAGAGAATGTGGAAAAGGATAAGCTCGAGGCGATGCTCGCGGGGAACCCTGAGTTTTACTACGACGTTTTGCCCTATGCCAACGTCTTGGGCGTATCGGATATTTGGGAGAAGAAATTCCAAGGCCTCACGCTTGACCCGCCTTCCTGGGTCGCTGGGAGTTACACGACGGCCGACGCGGTGTTCGATTTGATGCTGTTCAACGCGGCAATGCGCTCCTTCGACGCGCACCTTGCAAGCGTCTACGCCCCTCACCCCTCCGCGGGCGCATCCAGCGGCTTCCACGGGAGCTTCGGCGGATTTTCCGGCGGGGGTCACGGCGGCGGCGGATTCCGCGGAAAGTAAGTAAAAATTTGCAAAACATTGAATTTTCGCATGTGAAAGGGCGCGGCTTTTTAAAAGCCGCGCCCCTTTATTTTGCAATTTTGAAATTATCAAAGCCCGTGTTATCTCACCCGTTTTTAATGGTTGTTATTCTTCGCCGCGCACCAGCACTTTGATTTTGGAAGAAATGCCTTCCATGAGCTTGAGCTCCACCTCGTAATCGCCGACCGTCTTTAAACCCGCGGGTAGGATTATCTTCTTTTTATCTATCTCATATCCCGCATTTCCGAGCGTGGAAGAAATATCCGCCGCCGTGACCGAGCCGAAAACCTTGCCCTCTTTGCCAACTTTTATGTTTACCGTAAAGCTCTTGTCCCTGATCTCCGCGGCGAGGGCGCGCATGGCCTTGATCTCCTCCTGTCTGTGATATTCCTGGGCCGCCTTTTTTTGTTTGAGCTCGTTTATCTTTGTGGGCGTGGCCGCTTCCGCAAGCCCTTTCTTTATTAAAAAGTTGCGCGCGTAGCCCTCGTTTACGTCCACTATATCTTCCTTTTTGCCCTGTCCTTTTACGTCCTGCAACAATATGACTTTCATACCAGCCTCCGTGTTTTTATTTCAATTTATTTTAGCATTGCGGGCGGCCGTTTGTCAATAGCCGCCGTATAATTTGCTGGCGCGGGCGCAAAATAATGACGGAGGTATTCTTATGGAAAATATCAATTTCGGCATTGCCTGCGACGTATCGGAGTGCAAGTACAATCACAACGGCTGTAACTGCACGCTGGATAAAATTCACGTGGGGTGCGCCTGCGGGGAAAACTGCACCTGCTGTGAAAGCTTCGACAGCCAAAGATAAAATTTGCGGCGCGGGCAATTTTGCCCGCGCCGCTCCATGTATTTCGCGCTTAAATATTTATTCCGCCTTTACGAACAGCCCGCGCAGGGGAATCTTATCGAATACCGACTGCATGGGATTGCACCCGTACAGGCAATCGGCGAAGAGCGATTTGTCCATATATACGTTGAAATTTTCCATGACGGCGAGGTCGCTTATCGTGTGCGCGATGCCGCCGAACGCAAGCAATATCACAAACACGACCGCCGTGTACACCAACGCGCCGAACGCTCCGTCCACTTTGGATACGACTTTGTTTTCCGTGAATTTATTGACAGCCTTTGTGCACAGCACCGCCGCGATTATCACGACCACCAGCGAGAGCAGGAAGAATATCACAGCCGTGAGTATCACCGCCAGCGTGTGCGACAAGCCGCCCAACGCCGCGGGAAGGGCATTTTGCAGGCCCTCCACCATTCCGCTTATCTGCTCGCCGGAGGCGAGGGAATAGGAAGCATAGCCGAACGCGCCCACCAGGCCGAGCACGATAAACAGCGTGAGCGCGGAGCATATTCCGCTGTTAAAGCCGCTCCTCAATGTGAAGTACATGACGGTTATCACCATTATGTCGAGGGCGAACGCGCCGAAGATATTCTGCCAAAGGCCGGAGGCGATGAAATCGGAGAACATAGAATATACAGCCTGTATCTGCGAAATGTGGACGAACATCACCACGAACGACAGGAACACGAAGGCCCCTACAAAGCCGTTGAGCGCGCCGCCTATCGCGCCGAATATCCTGTTGAGTACGCCGAACGCACCCGACTTGGTCTTTATCTTTTTGCGCGCCTTTCTCAGCTTTTTATATGATTTTTTGTCCTTGCGGTCCACCGCGTCGAGTATGTATGTATCGTTCTCCTCGAGCTTGTCGTGATTTTCATAGCCCGAAAGCGTGCGGCGGGCTTCCATTCTTGCGGCCATAACCTTTTTGAAAATCTCGCAAAGAATGGTGAAGATCACAAGCGCGCCGAACGTGGCCGCCAAGATGCCCACGGTAAAACCCGCGCTTCCCTTTTTGACCATCGCGCCAACCGCCCTTTCCACCGCAAAGGTCAGAAGGACGGCAAACGCGTACACGGAGCCCTTTAAATAGCCTTTTACAAGGCCGGCAAGCGCCCCGATGACGGCCGCGGCCGCGAGTATTGAAATGAATACAATGTTTATCACTGCATATCCTCCGTTACCTGTTGAAATTGTCTTTTAAAGATACTATCTCCGAAAGCACGGTCTTTCCGCCTTCCGTGCGCTTTTTGTAATAGCCCGTGCGCATGAGCTGGCAGCATTGCCCGTCCGCGCTCTCCGCGAGATAGGGCTCCGCCTTGCCGTAAAATATCCTTTCGCTGTCTTTATTGAGCCTTTCGGCATAATCCTGGTCGGGATATTGTTCGTCGTTCAAAAGGGGCTGATATTTCCTGTACTCCGCGTCCACGCCGTATTTTGCGTCCACCCATTGGATAACGCCCTTTGCCTTTACGTCGCTTTTGACTTCGCTTCCCGAGCGCGTCTCGGGGAAATAGGTGCAGAGGATCTCCTCAACTTCGCCCGCCGCATTTAATTTTACGCCGTCGCAACGCACGATATACGCCGCCTTTAAGCGCACAGTGCCGCCCTTGTACAGGCGTTTGAATTTGGGCGGGGGATCCAATGAGAAATCCTCCCTCTCTATATATACGCTTCCCGTAAACTTTACGGGGCGGGTCGCGCCGCTTCCGTCCGCCGGATTTTTTTCAAACAACAGCTCCTCTTCGCCGGAATAGTTGGTTATGGTCAGCTTTACGGGGTCTATTATACCCATTGCCCTTTCGGCGGTTAAATTGAGCTCGTCACGGATGCACTCGTCAAGCTGGGCGAGACTCACCACGCCGTAATTTTTGGCGACGCCCACCGCCGCGCAGAATTTCTTGAGCGCCTCGGGGGGAACGCCCCTGTTTTTAAGTCCCATAAGCGTGGGCATGCGGGGATCGTCCCAGCCGTGCACAAATCCCTCGTCCACAAGCTTTTTGAGATAGCGCTTGGACATCAGCATGTTGGTTATGTTGAGCCGCGCAAACTCTATCTGCCGCGGGCGGGGCGC
>CANREQ010000023.1 GCA_947629695.1 uncultured Clostridia bacterium
AACGTTACCAGGGAGCGCATAAGGCAGATAGAGGCGAAAGCTTTGAGGAAACTCCGCCATCCTTCGCGCTCAAAGCATTTGAAAGATTTCCTCGATACGTGATGGGGCGCATAGAAAAGATCTGTGCGCTGATAGATAAAAGCGAGACGTTCGCGGACGTCGGTTGCGACCACGGCTATTGCGCGGAATATGCGTTAAAGCGCGGGCTCTGCGGCAAGGTCTATATAAGCGATATAAGCGCGAAAAGTTTGAAAAAGGCGGAAAATCTGCTCAAAAAATATATAGACGACGGCTCCTGCGTGCCTGTTTGTTGCGACGGCCTCGAAAAAATCGATCCCGCATGCCGGCAGGTTCTAATCGCCGGTATGGGCGGGGAGGAAATAATCGGAATTCTGAGCCGCGGTTTTATCCCCGAAAAGTTTATTTTCCAGCCTATGAAAAACGCCGAACGGCTCCGCGGATATTTATTGGACAGCGGCTGTTCCATTGTGTACGACGATATTTTTTACGACGGCAAATACTATTTCGTGATAAAGGGGAACAGATCCGGCGGTACGCCTTCATACAGCCGTAAGGAGTTACTGTTCGGGCGGGACAGCCTCAAAAATCCCGTGGTTGCGGATTATGCCCGCGCCGAGGCGGAAAAGCGGCTGAACTATCTCAAAAGCCCAATGTCCGAAGCCGCGCGGGCGGAACTTAAAGGGCAGTATGAGCTTTTTTATGAAGTCGCGCGGCAGTTTGGGGGAGAATGACAATGACTGTTGAAAACTTACTCGATATTCTGGAAAGCAACGTTGCGCCCGTAAAACTTTCGGACGAATACTGCGCCCGCTTCCATGCTTACGACAACAGCGGAATAATTTTGAATTGCGGCAAGCAAATAACGGGCGTGCTTTTCACACTCGATTTCTCGCTCGCTTCCGTCTCGCGCGCATGTGAGCTCGGTTTTAACGCGATAGTCACCCATCATCCCGCCATTTACGGCGGCATGGAAAGGCTGGATATTGTCTCCGACCCCAAAGCCAAGGCGCTTGCACTGTGCATGGAAAGTGGCGTTTCTGTGATCTCCATGCATCTGAATTTCGACGCCGCACCGCAGGGAATAGATTATAATCTCATGAAAGGCTTGGGCGGGAAAAGCGAACTCGCCGTAAACGAAAATCTCACGGACGGCGGATACGGCAGGGTCTATGAGGTGGAAGAGGAGGCCTTTTCCGATTATGTGAGCCGCGTAAAACGCGCCTTTGGCGCAGAGCGGTTTCTCTGTTACGGAGACGGCGGGAAGATAATAAAAAGGGTGGCTTCTTTTTGCGGCGCGGGTTGCGACGACGGCGCGATAAATTTCGCCAAAGCTTACGGCGCGGATGCGGTGGTGTCGTCCGATATGCCTCATCATCGCATCGCCTCGCTACTGGAAAACGGCATAAACGTCTTACAGCTCACCCATTACTGCGCGGAAACTTACGGCATGAAAGCCGTTTACGAAAAGATAAAAAAGATATTGGATACGCCGTCGGATTATTTCACCGACGCGCGGTTTATGTAACCTAAAATATGTAACCCCATAAGGAGGATTAAGCATGTCGCAGATCGCACAATTGTTAAAGTATCAGCAAAAGGACGCGGAATTGCTCGCCATAGAGCAGGAGATCGCAAATTCGGACGCACGCAAAAAATTCGTCCAGACGAAAAATTTCATTAAAAAGGCGAGCGAGAAGCTCGACCAGCTCGAGGGCAAGTCACAGGAGATTTTATCCATGCTCGAGAGGTTGAACGGAAGATTGGCGGAAATTACCGAAGTTTTGAAGGAATTCGAAAACCTCGACGAGTTGATAGAAGGCGGCGCGGACATCTCGTTTTACCAGCGCAACGCCCTTCAAATATCCGAAAATATCAAGGCTTTGAGGGCGGATATAGCCAACCTCTCGGCGGCGGCAAAGGAGACGGCGGAAGAATATCAGGCGCTCAAAAAGAGGGTAATAGCCGCGCAAAAGCAATATCCCGTCGCCCAGGCGGAATACCAGGAATACAGCAATACCAAAAACGAGCGCAAGAACGCCATCTTAGCGGAACTTTCGGAAATAGCAAAAGACTTGGACGAAGTGGTGCTTCGCAAATACCAGACAAAGCGTTCGGAGAGGATATTCCCCATACTTTGCCCCATAAAGGCGGACAGGTGCTCCAAATGCGGCATGGAACTCTCTCTCGCCGGCAAAGAAATTATAGCTTCCGGCAAGGTCATAGAGTGCGAAAACTGCCACAGGATACTGTATTTGGAATAAGGCGCGGCAAATTTTTTCAAATTGTCTGCCAAGGTGGATAAAATGGATTTCAAAGGCAAAAAGTTGTTGATTTTCGGCGACAGTATAATGAACGGCTCGGGCAATAACGAATACGGCGTGGGAGAATATCTGAGCGCGCAGTTTGGCTTCGAGCTGTTGAAGTACACGGTAGGCGGCGCGCGCGTCGGCTATGTCGCGGGCAAAAGCTGGGAGGTGGAGCAGGTAAGGCAAATTCTTTCCGACAAAGCCGAGCCCGATTACATAGTTTTCGACGGCTTCACCAACGATTGTTGCATGGAGGACAAAGAGAACGAACCGGATGTTCCGATAGGGGATTTCCCTTCGGGTTATGACGGCAAAACGGTGGATGAAGTAACCCAAGCCGACGATTTTTCAACCTGCTTCGACGCGATTTTGCACACGCTTGCGGTAAAATTCCCGCGGGCAAAGATACTCTTCGTCCGCCCCCACAATATGGGCAGGCGAGGCGACAGGATACAAAAACTATACGGCGAGCGTGCGCTTGCACTGTGCGCAAAGTGGGGGATAGCCTACGTCGATCTGTATTCGGAAAGCGGACTCAACACATTTATTCCGGAGCACCGCGACTTATTTACCGCGGACAGTTACGGCTGGGGCAGGGGCGACTGCACCCATCCCAACGCGCTCGGCTACGAGCTGAAGTATATGCCGCTCATATCGGCAAAGATAAAAACGCTGTAAAATTTCAAATGGGAGCATAAAAGGAGAGCATATATGAAAGTTTTGATGATAAACGGCAGTACGCATGCAAACGGCACGACGGCGGCCGCGCTTGAAATTATTGCAAAAGAGCTTAAAAATCAGGGCGTAGACAGCGAAATTTATTGCCTCGGCACTGCGGCTGTGCACACATGCATGGGTTGCGGAAGCTGTCAGAAAACGGGCAAGTGCGTATTTTCCGACGACCCCGTAAACGAGCTTGGGGCAAAGGTAAAGGAGGCGGACGGCTACATATTCGCCGCACCCGTCCATTACGCCTCGCCTTCGGGCGCGGTGATAGCGCTTTTGGACAGGCTTTTCTACGCATACGGCGGCTACATGAAATTCAAACCGGCGGCAAGCGTAGTCGCGGCGCGCAGGGCGGGAACGACGGCTTCTTACGACGTGCTGAACAAGTACATAGGCATAAACAGCATGTTGCAGGTTCCCTCGACGTATTGGAATATGATCCACGGCTCCGACGCGGAAGAGGCTTTACGCGATGAGGAGGGCGTAACGGTTATGCGCGCCGTCGCTTCCAATATGGCATGGCTGTTAAAGCTGTTGGATAATGCCAAGGGCACCCCGCTTGAAAAGCCCGTTATAATCCCCAAGGCCAAGACCAATTTTATCAGATAATTTTACATTACCGAATTGTTATAATAAGCGTAAAATCAAAGCGCGCCGCGCGGAAAAATTTCCGCGCGGCGCGCACATTTTTCAAATAACTTTTTACGGCGTGACCCTGTTTATATCTCTGGGGAACATCGCGGCGTTGCGCACGTTTTTAAACCCGAGCAGGTGCATCGTCAGCCTTTCCAGCCCAAGCCCCAATCCGCCGTGAGGGGGCGCCCCGTACTTGTGAAGCATGAGGTAAGTCTCGAACTCTTCGGGATTCATCCCCAGCTTTTTCATTTTTTCTACCTGTTGGTTGTAATCGTGTATTCTCTGTCCGCCGCTCGTAATTTCTATGCCGCGGAAGAGCAGATCAAACGACAGCGTAACTTCGGGGTCGTCGGGGTCGTCCATGGTGTAGAAGGGGCGTTTTTTGGAGAGGTAGTGGGTGACAAAAAGGAAATCGGAGTTAAACTGCTGTTTCGCCCATTTGCCCAAAAATGCCTCTTCCTCGGGCTCGAAGTCTTTTATGTCGGTTATATTCTTCAGCTTTTTCACGCACATCTCTTTCGCGTCTTTGAATTTAACGCAGGGGATAGAGGTAATTTCGGGTATATCCGCCTTTAAAAGCTCCACCTCGGGCGCGTACTCCGTTTTGAGGAGTTGCATGATGTACTTCAGCGTTCCCGTCTCCATATTCATAATGTCGGTGAAGCTGTCTATATAGCCCATTTCGAAGTCCATGGAGATGTATTCGTTGAGGTGCCTGCTTGTGTCGTGGTGCTCGGCGCGGAACACGGGCGCGATCTCGAAAACTCGCTCGTAGACGGGCACAAGGCATTGCTTGTAAAGCTGGGGGCTCTGGGCAAGATAGACTTGTTTGCCGAAGTAATCCAGCTTGAACACATTTGTCCCGCCTTCGGCTCCCGCAAAGTTGATTTTGGGCGAGTGTATTTCCGTAAATCCCTGTTGCATGAGGTATTCGCGGAATCCGCGCTGGATGCCCTCCTGCAGTTTGAATATAGCGCGCTCCTTGGGATTGCGAAGCGTTACGGGGCGGTAATCGAGGTTAACGCTCAAATCGCAGTTTACCTGTTTTTTGGATATGACTACGGGCGGAATGGCGGCGGGGGAGGAAAGAATTTCTATATTGTGGATTTGAAGCTCGTATCTTTCGCTTCCGTCGCGCGTCTCGCTTTTGACCACTTTCCCGCAGATTTTCGCGGCGCATTGCTCCACGACGTCGGGCGTTAAGCGGTAGGAAGAAAAATCGGGCGAGTACACGCATTGAATAAGCTCCCTCGCGGTCCGCACGATAATAAAGGCAAAGTCGGACATATCTCTTATATTATGAATAGCGCCTTTGATGGTCACTTCTTCGCCGACGTGGTTTTTAAATTCGGCATAAGGAGTGGCAGTCTGGGGAATGACACCCGTCATATTTTCCATAAAATACCTCATAAAAAAGAATATACCTAAATTTTACGGCAAAGGGCAATAAAAATCAAGCAATTTGAAAGAAATTTCAGCCTATCTGTTGCAATTTGGCGAAAGGCGTATTATAATTTTGATAACAACTTAATAACGCACGAAAAAAATGTCTGCGGTGTGCGTGGTATGAAAAAATCGTAATCCACAATAAATTTATGGGAGCGTACCGTTCGCGGGAATAGGCAAGGTCTGTAAGCAATTACGGAAAGTCCATTTAATTTTCCGCTTCGGCGCACCCACCTGCGAGAAGCGGGTTAAAACTTTTTCATGACACGGCATCTGCGGATTTTTTTTACCGCTCAGGATAGGGGGACCCGTTCGGCGCGCTTCGCTTGCTCAGGGTGACGGCGCGCCATGCCTCCCTCGGCTCCCCTCGGCTCCCTTTATTTATAAGGGGAGCTGTCTGCGTAGCAGACTGAGGGGATTAAATCGCAATCCGCGCCGCAAGGCCGCCGCGCGCCCCAAAAAATGACTGTTTTGTAATGTATTTCTTTAACAAAAAACGCAATAAATTTTCATTCGTGATTGACAAGGCATAAAATATATGATAAAATAAACGTAACCGTGGGGTACCTTGTGCCTTTCGGTAATAAGAACAAAAAAATTTAAAGCTTGGTTTTTATCCTGCGGACAAAAACGCGTGCGCCTTGCTACGCACGCCGCACGAAAATATTATCCGCAAGTAAAAAATCGGCAGTAAAAAACAGGAGGAAAGAATGAACAAATTTACCAAATTGCTGTCTGTATTTGTTCTCGCGGGCGCTATCGGCGCAGGTGCGGGCGCATTTGCAGGCTGCGCACACAAACACACCTTCAGCAGTGAGTGGGAAACGGACGCGAACAACCATTGGCACGCCGCCACTTGCGAGCATGAAGAGGAAAAGGATAGTTTCGGCGCGCATGTAGACGCGGATGCAGACGGAAAGTGCGACGTTTGCAAATACGATATGCCCAAGCAGTCATCCGTAATACCTCTTCCCGACGGCGTAAACAACTTGCTGGTAGACGATAGCGTCGTTAAACTTTACGAGCTGTCGGCCACAACTCCCGCGGCTAACATCAATACTGCCGAGATAAAGGTTTACTTCGCTAAGGGTAACGAGAAGGCAGGGGAAGTTCCCGCAGAGAATTTGAAGTTCAAGCTTACGTTGGGCAAAGATGAAATAACCGATTTGACGGCTATCAGGAAGGAAGGCACCTACGCAATGCAGATAACCCTCGTAAACGTTACGGGCGGCGAAAGTTTGATAGGCGCATTCAATATCGAGATAAAGAATCCCGTATCCAAGATAGAGTTGGCTAATTCCGATACCGCAACGCTTTCCGTAAAGCAGGGCGGCGATGCGTCGGCTATGACTGCCACGTGGAAGTTTAAGGCAACCCGCGCAAACGGAGATAGCGAGGATGTTGCGGATGTCGAAATAGGCGGCATAGATAACCTCAGCGTTGGCGCTCATAATGTTACCGTAACCGACAAAGCAAGCGGAAAGACCTGCACTGTCGCGTATACGGTTACGGACGATGATAGCCTCGCCGTTCAGTCCTATGCGATAAAGGCGTCGGATTTTGCAAGCGCGTCGTTCTCTCAGGGCGTCGATTTCGAAATAGATAGCGCCAACAAAGTTTGGCTTACGGCGGCCGGCAACAAGACGCTTGCCGTAGATGCAAACAAGAAGGAGGTAGACGAGAGACAGTTTACCCACAGAATGAAGGTTCAGGGTATATATGCTACCAGCAGCGGTAAAGCCGGCAACAGTATAAAATTCGAAAATCTCAACGACGCAACCGGCCTTGCGGAAGGCGCAAAAGTTTCCACTACGATTACCGTATACGCTATGTCGAGCAGTAGTTCCGATACGCGTGCGATAAGCATAGCCAAAGAGGGGGCCGAGGGCCTTGAAATCGATACTACTCAGGCGCGCGTTCTTCCCGGCGACAAACTGTATAAGATAACCTTCACCGTATCCGAAGCCGGCACATATCACGTTGCTTGCTGGGATCCTACAATTGAGTTCCCCGATCTCGATACTACCGGTTATTCCATGAAAACCGGCGGCTGGAACGCTTACTACATCCAGGTAGATAAGATGATCACGGGCGACGCGGCACAGCAGGATAAGACCTTGAATAACGGTACGGACGAGATAAGCGAATTTGAAGTTAAATATACCGGAGAGAAAGATCTTCATGTCGATCTCGGAACGGATTTTGACGATACTATCAAAGCTTTGTATACCTATAAGGCGATATATATAAACAGCGTTACCTGCATTGTAAAAGAGGAAAAGCTGTCGCTTACGGAGGCCATAACCTTTGACGTTCCCGCAGACTTTAAGACCGTTCCCGGCAAGAAGGAAATTACCGTTACCTATTCCGGAAAGACGGCGACAATTACGGTTTACGTCGATTCCGCTGTCTCCGGCGTAACGGGCGCAAAGATAAGCATCGATACCGCATTGAATACCGAAGTTACCGCGGCAGATCAAAAGATCACGGTTAAGCTTGCCGATATTAAAGCGGAAATGGAAGGAAGCCATGAGGGCGCAACCGTTGTCCTTAAGAGCGCAACTTACGCTGCAAAGGGCGCGACGGGAGACGGCACGGCAATAACCGCCGAAGGCGTTCAGGTCGGTGTCGGCGAATACGTCGTAACTGCGGTTGTCGATATTTCCGCAGACGGCAAGACCGCTACTTTCACGGTTACTTGCGATTTGAAGGTAAAAGTTAAGACGGATGTTACTACTTGGCTCTACCAGGATACTTACGCAACACCCGACGCAAGCGACCCCGGACTTCAAGTGGACGACCAAATTACAACAAACAGTCTGTTTACCGCAAAGGCTCTTGATACAGCAAAATCAGGTAAAGCCAGGAAAACCGAGTTTTCAGACAAAACAGCAGGTGATAAGCAACCTATAGCCGATAAATCGCTTACGCCGACAGGTGAAGCGAAGGCATTTACCAATGCGCTTTCGTTTGATACTAAACCCGGTACGGCTGGTAAATATTATATCGAGATAACCGCCAACGCAAATATTACAGTGTATGTTTATATGAATCTCTCTGATGATAGCCACGGTTCCGAAAGGAATGATAACTATATCACTTATCAAATTGATTCTGAAACGCCGGTTGAGACTGTAATTGCTAAGACAAGAACTGTTGTTACGGTTGTTAAAGTTACACTTACCAAAGATCAGAAGCTTAAAGTCGGCGCTAAGAATGCAACCGGCAAAACAGATCCCAGAGTTTGGTTCTATGGCATAGAGGCTGTTGAGACGACCGCGGCGGCAACCGCTACGGCGGCTACGGCTCCCGTTGCAATACTCCCCAAAAAGGATTATTGATAAACAATTATCTATAGTGTCGTATCCGTTGCATACAGAGTGAGCGGACGGTGTACTTCACTGCAAAACAAAAAACAAAATGTCACTCTCGGCGGGGAAAACCGCCGGGGGTGGCGGTTTGTTAAATAAAGCAAAAAAATCAAAAAAAGGAAAAGAGCATAATGAAAGGTAAAAAATTAGCTTCTGTTCTGCTTTCCCTCGGCATGGTGGCCGCGTTTGCCACAACGGGCGTTGTTGCTTCGTGTTCCAAAAAAACCGATCCCGGCCCTTACAGCGGACCGAAAGCCGAGGAGTTTGTAAACAAAACTCCCGCAGATCAAGCAAAAGTTATTTATATCGGCGAGGCTTCGGGCAATAAAGACGGCACGAGCCCCCAAAACGCTTACGATATAAATAAGTTTTTCAACGACGTCGCCATAGACGACGCAAACACCATTCTTGTCCCCGGCACTATCGTAAAGGTAAGGCCCGGCGTACACAGATTGGAAAACCCTTTAAGATTGGAAAAGAGCGGCTCATATAACGATTATATTATATTCGAAGCCGAGGATCCCACCAAGGAAACCGTTTTCGATTTCCGCGATATGAGATTCGGAAGCAACCTGCGCGGCGTGGAAATTTACAGCAATTATATCTATTGGCGCAATATAGATATCTGCGGCGCGGGCGATAACGGCCTCTACATAGGCGGCAGTTACAATATCGTGGAAAATTGCGAATTCTACAATAACCGCGACACGGGTCTGCAACTTGGCAGAAGCTACGGCGACTATACCAACATCAGGCAGTGGCCCAGCTATAACCTCATTAAAAACTGCACGTCGTACAACAACTACGATAACGAGACATACGGCGAGAACGCGGACGGATTTGCCGCAAAACTTACCGTAGGTTACGGCAATATCTTCGACGGGTGCATTGCGTACCGCAACTCCGACGACGGCTGGGATCTGTACGGCAAGTCGGATACGGGCGTTATAGGCAGGGTTATCATCTACAACTGCGTCGCGTTTGAAAACGGCTTCTTGCAGAAAACCCAGAAGGAGTGCAACGATTGGTTCGGCGATAAGTACAACAAGGTATTCGATGAAACCAACACCAATTCCTACACGACCCGCGACGGCGACGGAAACGGATTCAAGCTCGGCGGTTCTACGCTTGCGGGCGACGTTTACGTTGAAAACTGCCTCTCGTTCAATAACCGCATGCACGGTTTGACGGATAACTCCAACCCCGGACAGATAGAGGTGCACAATTACACCGCTTTCAACAACGGCGCGTTGATAGACGATCTTTCTTACCTCAATATCCATGACGAGGGCGACAATGACGAGTTCACCAAGAGCTTCTTGAGCGACGGCACGCCCAAATCTACGGTCGTTAAGTATTACAACGTCAACCAGGACGGGTATATCATAGACGAGGCGGGCAACAAGATAATACTTGACGCTTCCCGCGTTTGGAACACGGAAAAATACATTGCGGTCAAGGACGGCAAAATTTATTCCGATTCCGATTGCACCGTGCCCGCTTTGGATAACGACGGCAATCAGATAGCGGGAGATTACGTCAAAATCGACACGACGAAGTCCACGAAGAACGATAACTTCGGACAAATTAGGTCCACCTTGGGCAACGATGAGGTTGAAACGCTTGACGACAGGTGCAACAACCTCGATATAGAGCGTTCGGCCGTAAGCTACAACGCTTTCTCGGGTGTGCTTTCCGCAGTTTCCGGCCTCGACAACAACTTTACGGGCAGCGACAGATACAGAGGTTCGGCTTCTAACAGCGTGCTCGCCGTATGGAAGGGCAAGAACGTCTGGAAGAGATATGAAATAACCGATCCTATCGACGCAGACTGGCTCAACAAAAAGACGGGCGAAGAGAAGGATTTCGTCGCCGCGTCAGAAATATTCTCGGCACTTCCCACAAACAGCATGGGTATGGACGATAAGAGCTCCGAAATCCATGAAACTTACAGGAATGAGGACGGCTCTATAAATATGGGCAATATCCTCAAAGTAAAGGATTACGGAAAGTTGCTCGGCGAGGATAACAAGATAGGCTGTAATTTATCTATGAGCTCGTGGAGCGAGTATCCTCATTACGATTACACTTATATGACCGACGGCAATTACGTAAAGAACGACAGTGACGCGCCTCTCCGCGCAGTACAGTCTCTCCTTTACGTACAGACGGATACGGACGCCACATACCAGAATTTCATGGTGCCCACCGAAATGCTCAACTGCAAGATAAGCTGGACGTCCTCTAATACCGATATTCTGAAAGTCGGCGAGGGCGCACCCGTCGGCGTTTCCTACCACACGATAGCGGAAGTTGATGTTACCCGTCCCGAAAAGGATACGCAGGTTACGCTCACCGCTACGATAACGTCCAACGACAGCTCTACGACGCTCACCAAGGAGTTTGTCGTAAACGTCAAGCAAATCAACTACGAAATCGGCGATATCGAGGTTGAAGGTCTTGTCGGCGGCAATATCATAATGAAGCAGTTCGATACGAGCGGCGAGCCTCCGATCACCGTCCACAACGCGGCCGATTACAGCGGTAAACTTATCCCCGAGGGCTCTTACGAGGTTGAAACGACGTACTATTTCGCCGAAACCAAGGGCGGACAGACGAGCGTTTATCCCGCATTGCTCACCAATGTTCCCGGCGTTTATACCGTACAGAAAACCATAAGAATAGGCGATCAGGAGAAATCCTTCGAGTACACGATATTCATCGTAAGCGACGAGGCCAACCTCGAATTTATGAAGTCGGGAAGCAACTTCGATTATACCCTTGCGATGAGGCATGACGGATTCAATATAAGCGGCACGCTTACAAACGTATCCGGCTCCATGTACGTGTATGCAACCGCAACCGGCGCGCAGGCTCCTACCAAGGACCAGGTAAAGGCGAACGGCGAGAAGGTGGACATTACGTGGGATTCCATTTCGTTTGACTTCAAACACGACAACAGCGCGGAATACAACATTTACTTCGTGCTTTGCAATCCCAAGGGCGATATTACATCCGATTTGCACAGCGTACAGGTCAAGATCCAATCCATAGGCGATACGACTGCGTTTGCCAACCTCATCAAGACGGGCGGCGATTCCTCCATAATCTATCAGCTTACTGCGGATTTGGATTACGCTAACGTAACCTGGACGCCCGTAAAGGCAAGCGACGATGTCGGCTTCCGCGGATTGTTCGACGGCAGAGGCCATACGATAAAGAATATCAAATCCACGTCAACATCCGGGCAGAAGGGCAATTCTTCCGTATTCCCGATGATTTCGGGCGGCGCGATTATGAATGTCAACTTCGAGAATATCTCCATAGAGGGATATCAGGATCTCGGCATTATCGCACAGGCCAAGGGCGGTTATATCTACAACGTGAATATGAAGAACATCAACGTTCACGGCAATCAGCGCGTCGCCGCGCTTGTCGGCCACGTTTACGAGCAGAATAACGCACCTTTGATCATCGACAGAGTTTCGCTTGTAAATGAGAACTCGGAGATAAGCGGCGAGGGAAAATCGGCCCGTGCGGCAGGTTTGATAGGATTTGTTCAGACGAATAACGGCGCACCCGACGCGGTTGTCGAAATTCAGATAAGCAATTGCTATATCGACGCCGACATAGGCACCCTCGATTCCGGCGAAAACGGCGCAATAGTCGCGACCTACGACACGGATTACAACAACGCTAATACGAAATTCAGCCTTGAAATAAGCAACTGCGTTGTAGTCGGTACGGTTAAAGCTTCTACCCGTTGCGGCGGTATAGTCGGCTACCATAAGGGTCTGAGCAGACTTTCGATTTACGGTTGCGTAAGCTTGTGTGAGTTGTATCATGCAGGCGTTCCCGAGCCTTTGGCCGTACCTCAGAAGAACTGCTCCGGCATTATGGGCGGATATTCTTCGTCGTCGGAAGAGGTTTTGATCTCCTGGTGCTACTCCAAGATTGCGGAGCATAACTCCAAGTACGACGTAACCGTTATAGAGGAAGGCTTGTTGAGCGAAAAGAATGTCTGGACCAACAACATGGCTTACGATATGGAAAACGTCTGGGAGTTTGTAACTGACGGCGATAATATAGTAGAGCCGTACGTGAGACTCAGAACAATAACATTTTAACCGATAATTTCGGCTATAAAAAACGGAATCGGCGGGCTTCGGCCCGCCGATTTTAAAACTTTTTTAAGTATCCGCGCAATATATTATTTCAAATTTTAAGTAAAAATCCCGTCGCTTATTGCGCGGTCGGGAAGAGGTAAAATATGAAAATCACGGAAAAATTTCCCGCAAACCTGTCCTGCGACGCGTGCGTCGATACGGAGCTCATTTTAACTTTTGATTGCCCGCCCGTCCTAACCGGAAAGGGCTATGTAAAGGTATCGGATTATTCAAGCGGCGAGGTCGTGGATTTTATAGATTTCGGCGTCCCCGCGGGCCCGGTTTTGCCGCGCAATTGTCCGCAGGCCGATTATCTGAAAAAACCGTATGTGTACGAAAGCGGCCGCGCCACCAATAAGAACACGGTTGCAGGCACGCCTTCTGCCGGTTATCCGCGGGACGAGGAAAAATACCAGCTCACGATAATAGGCGGTTTTTCGGACGGCTTTCATTTTTACCCGGCTTTTACCGAGGGCAACAGCCTTCATATTCAACTTCACCATAACCTTTTGGAGCAGTGCCGCAAATATTTTGTCCTTATCGGCGGCGTTGTCGAAGGTTTCGGCGGAATAAACGACAAAAACGAGTGGGTGTTCACAACCGGCAAGGTAGAGGTGAAGGGCAGGGAAATAACCGTAGCCATACGCGGCGGAAATTTCATGACCGTGCAAGGGGCCCTCGATTTCATACCCGACCATGCGGATAAATCAAACGCTTATACCGTGCGCGTGAAAAACGGGGACTATCGCGAGTTGGTTTACTTCCGCAACAAAGATTATGTGAGCATAATCGGGGAGAGCATGGACAAAGTTATCGTGCATTATGCAAACAACGAGGTGTTCAATCCCCATCCCGCGCTCATCAAAACCAACGAAAGACCGGGGACGTTCCCCTCGCGCAGGGCGGCGTTCGCCATAGATAATTGCACGCATATAACTTTGAAAAATCTGACGGTGAAAAACGACGCGCACGGGCAGGCCGAGGGCTTGCTCGTAAACGGAAGCAACAACCGCTTTGAAAGGGTGCATATAATAGGTAGCGGCGACGCATTGCAGACCAACGGCTCCGCACTCTACGAAAACTGCATAATTGACGGGGAGGGGGATACGGTTCTGGGTAGAGGCCCCGCCTTTTTCCGAAACACCGTGCTGAACAGCAGAGGCCCCTTTATGTGGATAAGAAATACCAGGGCAAATCACGGCAACGTCTTTGTGAATTGCGTATTCAACGGCGAGGGTGAAAATGCCGTCATCGCCCGTTTACCGGACAACAACGGCATGCAATATCCCGATGCGGAATGTGTGCTTATAAATTGCGTGCTTTGCGGCGTTCCTCCCATAGGATTTTATCCGATAGACGAAAAGGCCCTCGGCGCGCATCTGTGTGAATTTAACAGCCGCGATAAAGAGGGGGAAGCCATAGATTTATCCCGCCGTCACCCCAGCGTGAAGATTTTGCGCATGCCCGTGGACGAACAGACTATCAAAAATTACAGCGACTGCAAATTCGTGCTCGGCGCGGATTTCGATTTATAAACTTTAACAAGGCGCAAAGTTTTCCGCGCAAAAAAATATCGCGCTTGTCGGTCTCGGCAAGCGCGATATAGTTTGTAAATTATTGTATCGTCTCTACGTTGATGAGGTTGGAGTTTCCGCTCTTGCCGTTGGGCGTACCGCCCGTAAGCACTATCTTATCGCCCTTGGTCACAAGTTTACTGTCCATTGCCGCACGCTTTGCGTAGTGGAAGAGCACGTCAACCGAATAAAATTCTTCGCTCATCACGGGGATAACGCCCCAGCTGAGCGCAAGTTTTCTGTATGCCCTCTCGTCGGTCGTCATACCTATAATATCGATCATCGGCCTGAAGCGGGAGACGGTCCTCGCCGTGCCGCCCGTTCGCGTGCAGACGACTATGACTTTCGCGCCTATGTCCTGCGCCAGAGTGCAGGCGGAGTGGGAAAGCGCCTCCGCAAGGTTTTTGATATGATAGTCGCTGTCCTTTATGTAGGCTATGTAGCTGGTATTTTGTTCGGCTTGCTGTGCGATTTTCGCCATTGCTTTAACGGCTTCCACGGGGTATGCGCCCGCCGCCGTCTCGCCGGAAAGCATAATGGCGGAGGAGCCGTCGTAAACGGCGTTTGCAACGTCGGATATTTCCGCTCTCGTGGGGCGGGGCTGTTTTATCATCGATTCAAGCATTTCGGTCGCGGTTATGGAGCGCTTCCCCAATACGCGGCACTTGTTTATTATCAATTTCTGAATTGCGGGAAGTTCCTCAAACGGAACCTCAACGCCCAAGTCACCTCGGGCGACCATTATGCCGTTGCTCACTTCTATTATGGATTCGAGGTTGTTTACGCCCGTGCGGCTCTCTATTTTGGAGATAAGCTCTATCTGGTCGTTCACGTCGCCGCATTCCCTCAGCCAATTGCGCACGGCGAGCACGTCCTCCGCGCTCGATACAAAGGAGCAAGCGACGAAGTCTATCTCGTTTTCCACGCCGAACTTCAAATCGGCCTTGTCCTGCTCCGAAAGGTATTCCATTTTAAGCGTTTTGTCGGGGAAGAACATGGATTTTCTGTTCGAAAGCTCACCGCCGATAAGCGTTTTGCAGATAACGTTGGGCTTATCGACTTTTACGACTTCGAAAACCATCAGACCGTTGTTCAAAAGAATTTTATCACCGGGAACCATTTGATCGCAAATGCCTTCAAATGATACGGAAACGCGCGATTCGTCGCCGACTATATCCTTTGTGGTGAAGATAAATTGGTCGCCGTCTTTCAGCGTGATTTTTCCGTTTTTGAAAGTCTTAATGCGGAATTCGGGCCCTTTTGTATCGAGCATGATGGGGAGGGGAACCTTCTTTTGCTCCCTGACCCTTTTAATAAGCTCGATCTTTTTAAGGTGTTCCTCGTGGGTGCCGTGGGAAAAATTCAGCCTTGCCACGTTCATTCCGGCGTCGATCATAGCCGAAAGCACTTCTTCGTTATCGCTTGCAGGCCCGAGTGTGCAGATGATTTTTGTCTTTTTCATATGGATCTCCGAAAAAAGTTTTTATTTACTATATTTTAAAATAAAAGATCATAAAAATCAATATCTAAATTCAAAATAGTTTTGAAAATGCGCCGATATATGCTAAAATATTACTTGTCCGAGTTGACCGTGCGGTTGCGGGCAAAGAAATTTGCGTGAGGAAAGTCCGGGCATCGCAGGGCATGGTGCCTGCTAACGGCAGGTGAAGGCGACTTCAAGGAAAGTGAACAGAAATATACCGCGGATTTTTCCGTAAGGTTGGAATGGCGAGGTAAGAGCTCACCGCGCCCGTGGCAACACGGACGGCAAGTCAAACCCCACCCGATGCAAGATTGGGATACGGGCTCGCTTAAATGCGGGGGCGGCCCGTCCGTCCGTATCCGTCAACATCGCTTGAGCCGGCAGGCGACTGCCGGCGTAGATAGATAACCGCACAAGACAGAACCCGGCTTACAGGTCAAGCTCGGATACAAAATGCCGCGGGGCGAATTATCGCCCCGCGGCATTTTGGCGCGTTTAGATTTGAGAAATCCGGAAAATCGGCGCATAAAGCCGCGATGATTTCACCCCGCTTTTATTAAATTAAAATCATCTTCTCGTTCGGATTGTCGCATATGAGCGGGGCGCTCAAATGCCTCCACAGCGCAAATGCGCGGGAGGTGGAGGAAAAGCATTTCTCCGCGTCGCCCTCGGGAGGCGCGTTTTCCACGTTTACGTTTTTAAAAAGGGGCAACAGTTCGTCGGCGCGTTCTTTTTTGACTGCGAGCACGCGCAGGGGCAGGTCGGCATTTAAAAACTTTTGCGTATCGTCGGCGTAAAGGCCCAATAAATTTGCGGCTATTATCCTCTTTATGCGCGATTTGGAATATCTCTTGCCCGCGCATTTTTCTATAATATCGTCATAGGCGGAACATTCCGCCGCGCTCTTCAACTTATTTTCGAGGCCTTCCGTACAGCCGTAAACTCTCTTTAAATTTTCCTTGTCGCAAAGGTACAGCCAATCGGCGGCAAGGCGGGAAAATCTCTCCGCGTTCGGCTTTGCCCGTGTGAAATCCTCATAGCTGAATGAGGGCATTTTGTCCTTTATCAGCGGGCTGTCCGCGTTTTCGCGTATCGCCGCGGCAGAGCAGATTGTGTCGCCGAGTCCAACGTCGCTGTAACCCGCGCCGATCCTCCCGATGGGCAGGATTTTTAAATCATTCCCGCATTTTTTTAAGGCTTTGCAGTATTCCACGCCCAAAATATTGTTGGGGGAAGAGATGAATTTTGCGTCGCCGCCGCACCTTGCGTATGCGCTTGCGTAGCTCTTTATATAGCTTTCCCCGCTTGACAACATCTCCGAAAGCGCGCTTTTGAATGTCTCGCTTTCGCCGTTTAAAATTTCGGCCGCGCATGAAAAATCGCTCTCCGTTCCCAATTCGCATCCGAACGCGAGGTGAGTCGCGCAGGGAATTTTACATGCCGTTTTGACAGCTCCCGCGGCAAAAATTTCGGCGGGTGCGACGGCAAAAGGGGCGGGGAGCTCTATAACCGCGTCCGCGCCGCATAGTACGGCGTGTTTTGCGCGGGTGTATTTGTCGTTTCTGCATATGTCCCCGCGCTGGGTGAAACATCCGCTCATGATGCAGACCGTTGCGTCGCATGCGCTTTTCTTCGCGGCCTCGCCCAAAAGATAAGCGTGACCGTTATGCAGTGGATTAAATTCACAAATAATTGTCAAAATTTTCATTTAAACCTTTACAACCGACGAAATTTAATATATAATATTTCCGTAGAAATTCGGGCATTGTGCAATTATTATAAAATAATTGCGTAAAAATTTGCGCTCTTGCTATCATTATAAAACAAATGCGCGAAGAAATAAAGTATTTTAGGAGTTATGATATGGGTTTACTTGAAGAAATCAAGGCTAAAGCAGCTGCCCGCAAAAAGACTATCGTCCTTTGCGAAGGCGAAGACAAGCGCGTTATCGAAGCCGCGGCAAAGATAACCAAAGAGGGAATTGCCAAAATTATTCTCATTGGCAACGCGGAAGAGTGCAAGAAGGTCGCTCCCGAAGTTGATCTTGCGGGCGTTACTCTTATCGACCCGTTGACCTCGGACAAGACGGCCAAATACGCCGCTATTTTGTATGAAGCGAGAAAGGCCAAGGGCATGACGGAAGAAGAGGCGGCCAAGCAGGCAAAGGACAGGACGATGTTCGGCGCACT
>CANREQ010000024.1 GCA_947629695.1 uncultured Clostridia bacterium
GGATAAGCGCGGCAGCTTTGTGACGATGGAGTACATGACCGAGACGCGCGTCAATATCAAGTACGAGCTGCCGTTGAGCGAAATCGTCTACGACTTTTTTGACCAGCTGAAGACGCAGACCAAGGGCTACGCCTCGCTCGATTACGAGATCAAGCAGGAGAGGGGCTCTCTCGCGCTTGCGGAAGTCAACCTGCACACGGGCAGGACGCACCAGATACGCGTGCAGATGGCCTCTATAAATTGTCCGCTTTACGGCGATATGCGCTACGGCGGGGAAAAGGCGATAAAGGGCAGACTTGCGCTTTGGGCGTATTCCCTCCGCTTTACCCATCCCACCACGGGGGAGAGGATGAGGTTCGTCATAGAGCCGCCCAAAGATACCGAGCCGTGGAAATTTTTCGATATACAAGTGTAAAAAGCGCATTTTTCACCTTGTTTTGGCTCTGTAATGGCGTTTGCGGGAGCAAAAGTTGTTGACAAACCGCGCGCGCGTATAGTAAAATCAGAGTGTTATAAAAAAATCGCCCTATCATCCGCCCCTTGCAAAGCGGCGGGCGGCGGGCAAATTCTAAAAGAAAATTCATTAAAAGGTTGACCGGAAAATGAAGAAAAAATACAGGACAACAGCTATATCGGTTTTGGCGGCCGCCGTTGCGGCCGTGCTCATAGCGGCGTGCATGATCTTTACGCGCCCCGCGGCGGTCTATGCCGCCAATCGCTACGTTACGATAGACGGCACCAACGTGTTTTACACCGCGATAAGGGGGGCGGAGATCACCTCCGGCATGGAAACCGTATCCCTTGAGGACGGCGGCACGGAAGATCGCCACTACACGCTCTTCAAAATAGGCGACGGGGAGACCGTATCCTACCGCAAATCCCTCGCTTACAGCTGGTATTCCGGAAGCGGGCACCTCGACGAGGACGGCAATCCCACGGGCGCGTATGAAAAGTACTCATTCTCAATGACCATAGGATTCGACGCGATAGACTTCGTGAGATTCGTAATAGAATTCCAATCCCAGCAGTACCTCGACACTAAGGACGACATAACCGATAACTTCCTCGTGTTCGAGCCCGACGGAGAAACGCCAGGCAATGTCAGGATAGGCGTGACGACGGACATCGAAAAGACGGTTGAAAGCTTCCCCGTCAGCATACCCGCGGCAAACCACGCGAAGATCAAAATATCCTTCGGCACCTACGAAAACGGCGACGTAAAGCTCGCGTTCAACGACGTGGAGAGCGACCTTAAGTTCACCAACGTATATTATCCTTACGCAAGTTATATATCCTCCGGCGACACGGCCGTGACTCCGCTCATCTTCAAGGCGGAGTTCGAGGACGACGAAGTGGCTTCCGACGGCGGCGAAAAGACGGCAGATATGAAGCTCTACGAATTGAACGGACAGTCTTTCGAGCTGTTTGCCAACGACAGCGACGGCGTTTACGACGACGCCATGGATAACGCCCCGCCCGTAATATGCTTCACCCGCACGCCCTCGTATGTGGAGTTCGGCAAGACTCCTTCATTCGACTACCAGCTGATAGACGTGCTCGCCACCTCGCCCCGCGCGACGACCTGTTTCTACGTCCTCTCCGGGGAGCAGTACGAGGCGACCGACTTCTCTTACATGCAAACGGAGTACGACGCAGACGAGGATGAGGAAGAAGGCGAAGAAGGCGAAGAAGGCGAAGAGGGCGGCGAAGGAGAGGAAGCGCCCAAGTACGAAAATCCCTTCATAAAGGTTTCCTCCGGTTCCGACATAAGGGTGCTGAGGGATGAGAACACCTTCGTGCCCGCGCAGTATTTACAGGGCGGCTCGGAGTATTCGGAAGATCACGTCGTATACGGCCTCATCAAAGTTTACTTTGAAATTTCCGATGTGACGGGCTCTTCCGCAAAGACGGACAAGGTATTCGCCGATTGGTATGCCGAAAGCGCCGCGGTGGTAAATCTTTACGACCTCAAAAACGATCTGATTACCGAGGGGGACGCGAGAAAGACGGGCAACTTCCTCAAAATCATAGACGGGAAAGACGGCGCGACATACGCAAAGACCGCGGATACGGAGGCGGCGGACGGCGATTACCTCGCCGCATATAAACAGACGGTGGAGGAGATCCGCCAAACCTATCAGGCCAGGATCGACGAGGCGATAGAAAACCTCGAGGATAAAAAGCTCTACGCGGGCGGCGACAACAGCTTTTACCTCCCCGCATACGACATGCTTGCCGACGAAGGGATGTTCGGCGACGTATATTGCAATATCTACGACTATAAGTATTCCATATATTATAAGGGAAATTCTTCGGGGAGCAACACCTCGCTTGCGTACAACAAACTCTCTATTCCGCTCAACGACGCGGATACGTCTTACAGGTTCACCGTGTTCGTTACCGACGCGTTCGGCAACAGCATGAGGTATCCCGACAAGGACGGGGAGGGCGCGCTCGTATGGAAGGAGATAACCACCGACGATATCTGGGACGAAGATTTCTACGACCTGCTGCCCTTCTTCGAGTTCAGCGTCTCCTACAGCAAGGCGACGGCCAAAAACCCCGAATCCCTGCCCGTGGCGTATGTGGGGACGAGTTACAGCGGCGTATCTTTCAACGTGAAGAACAGCGCGAGTACCTCTACTACAAGCTACGATTTGTTCATCTTCGACAGGAACGCTGCGTACAATGACCTCGGGATAGAGCTCACCTATGCGCAGTTCGGGGAGAATTTCGACAAGCTGTTCAACGACAGCTACATCGACGGCGCGGTTACGCGCAAGTATTTCAAGACCGTAAAGCCCTCGGCGGATCTGAAGGAGTCCGACTCCGATTACGATTTGTTCAAGGCGATAAATTGGAGCGCGACGGCCGTAAGCTTCACTCCGCAGAGCGCGGAAGATTTCTACATCGTGCGCCTCACCCTCACGGACAACCGCTCGCAGGATAAGGACACGTATTTCGCCACCGTCGCGGCTTCCATACAGGCAAATTCGCTCAAGGGCGAGACGGAGTGGTTGCAGAACAACCTCACCGCCGTGATCTTGCTTTCGATAGCGGGCGTACTGCTTATCGCGTTCGTGCTGCTTCTCGTCATAAAGCCCAAGGACAAGGGGGATATAGACGAAATTTACGAAAACAGCAAGAAAGGCGGAAAGGGCAAAAAGGCGGAAAAAGAGAACAAGAAATAAAAACTTCAAAAAAATGCGCCGCACTGCATGAAAGGCAGTGCGGCGTTTTTGCGCCCTTTAAGGGTGAAAACAGCGTGAAAATTGGATATTGACAGAGCCGCGGCGCTGTGTTATAATCTAAAAAGAGGGTCGGATGATGTCGTTTGGCGGCGTGCGGCCGTTTTCTCGCACTGTGTGCGGGCAATTTATTTTAAGGACGCTTTAAGCCGATGGAATACGAAAAATTCCTAAGAACAAAAGAATATTTCGCCGATTGCGACCTCACCTACCGTCTTGACCCTTTGACGGGCGTTTTGAACAGGCAGGTTGCCACCGAGTATATAGATTATCTCGCCGCGCACGGCAAAAAGTTCAGTCTGTTTTTGATAGACGTAGACAATTTCAAGAACGTAAACGACAGTTACGGTCACCCCGCGGGCGACGAAGTCCTCGCCACCGTGGCGCAATATTTCGTCGATAACGCGGGCGAAAAGGGCGTGGTCGGCAGATACGGCGGCGACGAGTTCATGATAATATTCGAGGACGTGACCGATTACGACGAGGTTTGGAATTACGGGCACAGGATAGATATAAACATCGGTTCCGTCAAATTTTCCTTCTCCGCGGAGTTTTCCGTGACGGTCTCCATAGGCATCGCGCGTTGCCCCATAGACGGCGCGGATTACGGCACGCTTCTCGGGGTTTCGGACAAGGCGCTGTACAGGGCAAAGATGAAGGGCCGCAATTGCTTCATCATCTATCTCCCCGAAAAGCATGCCAACATCTCGCTCAAAAAGGAGCGCGACAACCGCACGACGAGCATGCAGATGGTGTACGAAATGTACCGCAGTCTGACCGTTGACGGGGAGGACATAAGCATGGCGATACGCAACGTTTTCCGCAGTTTCGTCTCCAACTTCATGTACGACCATATGTGCGTGGAGACGGCCGCCGGCATAAACTTCAACGTCGTGCACGCGCTTTCGCCGAGGAGCGAGTTCAAGCCCGTCACATATTCACTGCTCCTCGGAAGCACCAACTACGCGGGCAATATCAGGTTGGGCTCTTTCAAGGGCGAGGGGTGCGGCGAGGATTACGCGCGGCTTTCAAAGGAACACAAGAAGCACAAGCTGAGCTCCACGTTCTACACCAAGATTTCCGCCTACGGCAAGGATTATGGGTTTATAAGGGTGGATATGGTTAACTCCGTGCGCATCTGGCAGAATACCGAGGTCTCCCTCGTTATGGCCCTTGCCGATATGCTGGGTTTGATTTTGCACTATCAGAAAAAGACGCTTGAAGAGCTTCCGAAGGTCAGGGAGACAAAAGTCGGCGCGCAAAAATAATTTGTCGCCGCGGCAGAGTGGAAAACAGCCGGGCGCGGCGGCTTATATCCTGCGCCGTGCGGGGTGCGGCTTCCATATTTTAAAAAGGCAGAAAAACATGAAAAAGCTTTCGGGCGGGGGATTATCCCCCGCCCTTTAAATTGCATTTAATTTTCCACTTAAATTGTATCCGCGCTTGATTTTTTATACTATATATGGTATAATAATCTACAGTGGGCAATTTGCCTGCCAAAATCTGACGGGATAGAAAAACTATGGCGGAAAAGAGTTACAATGCGGACGATCTGAAAGTTCTGGAAGGGTTGGAAGCGGTCAGGGTGCGCCCAGGCATGTACATAGGCAGTACGGGCGTAAAGGGACTTCACCACATACTTTGGGAGATAGTGGACAACGCGATAGACGAGGCGGCCAACGGCTATGCGAGCGAGATAAAGGTCACCTTGCACGAGGACGGCTCGGCCTCGGTGGACGATAACGGCAGGGGCATGCCCACCGACATCAACACCAAGACAGGCATGTCGGGCGTGGAGCTGATATTCACCAAACTGCACGCGGGCGGCAAGTTCGACAGCGGCAATTATCAGTTTTCCGGCGGTCTGCACGGCGTGGGCGCGTCTGTCACAAACGCCCTTTCAAAGTGGCTCAACGTGGAAGTACACCGCGGCACCGTCTTTACAATGGGCTTTACATCCTCCTACGACAAGGCCAATAAAAAGTGGCTGTGCGGGATAGCTTCCGCCCCCTTGCTCAACACGAAAAAGAAGACGGACAGAAAGGGCACGATAGTGCGCTTCATGCCCGACGAGCAGGTTTTCGAGACGGTGGAGTGGAATTACGATACGGTCTTGAAGAGACTAAAGGAGCTCGCTTTTTTGAATAAGGGCGTGCGCATAAGCCTTATAGACGAGAGGAAGCTGTACAAAACTGAGGAAGCCGAGGGCGAGGACGGGGAAATTATCTCCCGCAAGGTGGAGCTCCCCAAGCGCGAGCCCGTATCTTTTATGTTCGAAGGAGGGCTCAAGGATTTCGTCAACTATCTCAACGCCGAAAAGAGCGCGCTTTATCCCCAGCCGCTGTACTATTCCACGATAAAGGATATACAGGTCAAGGGCGCGCCCGCGGGGAAGATAAAGATAGAGTTTGCGCTCTCGCACACCAAGGACGACGACGAGAGCTTGTATTCGTTTGTAAACAACATAAACACGGTGGAGGGCGGCTATCACGAGATAGGCTTTCACAACGGGCTGTTAAAGGCGATAAACGACTTCGCGAGGAGCAGCGGCGTTTTAAAGGCCAAGGACGCGCCATTTATCGTGGACGACATAAAAGAGGGACTCACCGCCGTTCTGACGGTGCAGATGAACAACGTTGAGTTCGAGGGGCAGACAAAGACAAAGCTGGGCAATCCCGAGGCCAAAGCCCCCGTGGAACAGGCTGTCACGGAGGGGTTAAACGCGCTTTTGAATACGCGCGGCAACAGGGCGACCTTTGACGAGATAGCCAAAAAGGCCAAATTCGCCGCCGACGACAGGATAAAGCACCGCGCCGAAAGGGATGTGGCAAAGGCCGCTTCAAGTAGCGACGGGCTGACTCTTATCGGCAAGCTCGCGCCCTGCTCGGGCAACAATCCGGACATGAACGAGCTGTTTATAGTCGAGGGCGATTCGGCGGGCGGCACGGCAAAGCAGGCGAGGGTGAGGCAGTTCCAATCCATTTTGCCTTTACGCGGAAAGCCTTTGAACGTGCAGAAAAAGACGGCTTTGCAGGCGTTGCAGAACGAGGAGATAAAGACGCTTGTATCGGCCATAGGCGCGGGTTTTCACCGCTCTTTCGAGGTCGATAAGACGCGATATAAAAAGGTCATAATCCTCTCCGACGCCGACCAGGACGGCATGCACATACGCTGTATCCTTCTCACATTCTTCTTTAAATACATGAGGGAGCTGATAACCGCGGGGTATGTCTACATAGGTATGCCGCCCCTGTACAAGGTGTACAAAAAGGACGTGGTGGAGTACGCTTACGACGACAAAGAACTCGAGGAAAAGATCAAAAAGGTGGGCAAAGGCTATTCCCTTCAGCGCTATAAGGGGCTCGGCGAGATGAGCGCGGAGCAGCTTTGGGATACTACGATGAATCCCGCTACGCGCAATCTCATACAGGTGACGCTTGAGGACGTCGCCCAGGCCGCCGACACTATAGAAATGCTCATGGGCGACAAGGTGGAGGGAAGAAAGCAATTCCTCGCCGAAAACGCCGATTTCAACAAGGTGGACGGATTTATCGAAAAGGTAAATCTGGTAAAGCAGAATACGGCGGAAGAGGATTGATATATGGCTAAGAAGAGAAACGACGATAATTTCCAGACCGTGATCCCCCAGGGCAAGGTATTTTCCACCCCGCTGGAGGAGGTAATGCCCCAATCCATGCTCCCCTACGCGGAGTTCGTAATTCTGGACAGGGCCCTGCCCCGCGTCGAGGACGGCCTGAAACCCGTGCAAAGGCGCATACTCTATACAATGGCGGAAATGGGACTGACCCCCGACAAGCCGCACAAAAAATCGGCGAGGATCGTCGGCGATTGCATGGGTAAATATCACCCGCACGGCGACAGCTCGGTGTACGACGCGATGGTGAGAATGGCGCAGGACTTCAACATGCGCTTAACGCTTGTAAACGGGCACGGCAACTTCGGCTCCGTGGACGGCGATTCGGCGGCGGCGATGAGGTACACCGAGGCGAGGCTTGAGCCCCTCGCATTGGAGCTTTTGCGCGACATCGACAAGGAGACGGTGCCCTTTTCCTTCAACTTCGACGACAGCTTGCTGGAGCCCGACATTCTGCCGGGGAGATTTCCCAACCTGTTGGTAAACGGGGCAAACGGCATAGCGGTCGGGCTGGCGACAAATATCCCCACGCACAACTTGGGCGAAGTCATCGACGGCGTGTGCGCGTACATCGATAACCCCCGCATATCCTTGAGCGAAATGATGAAGATCATCCCCGGCCCCGACTTTTCGACGGGCGGGTTTATCATAAAAAACGAGCTCGTCCAGGCATATGAGACGGGCAAAGGGAGGATTACCCTGCGCGCCCGCTATTCGGTGGAGAACGGGGATAACGGCAAAAAGCAGATAATATTCACTGAGCTTCCCTATCAGACCAACAAGGCGGAGCTCCTCCGCAAGATAATGATTTTGAAGGAGGAGAAAAAGGAAGCGCTTTCGGGCATCGCCGACGTGGTGGACGAATCCGACCGCACGGGCATGCGCGCCGTCATCTATTGCAAGCGCGACGCCGACGTGGACGCAATTTTGGCGTATCTGTTCAAATATACGGATCTGGAATGCTCTTTCGGCATAAACATGGTCGCGATAGCGGGTGGCAAGCCCCAGCAACTCGGGCTCATAGAGCTGATAAAATATTACGTCATCTATCAGCGGCAGGTCATAATCCGCCGCACCAAGTACGAGCTGAAGGAAGCCGAGGCGCGCTGTCACATATTGGAAGGGCTGATAATAGGCGTGCACAACATCGACGAGGTGATCAAAATCATCAAGTCGTCGGAATCCACCCCCGTTGCCCGCACGCGGCTCATGGAGAGGTTCGGCTTGAGCGACAAACAGGCACAGGCGATTTTGGATCTGCGCCTTGCGCGCCTCGCCCGCCTCGAGATTCAAAAGCTCGAGCAGGAGCTTGCGGAGTTAAAGAAGAAAATCGCCCGCCTTCAGAAAATATTGGCGAGCCGCGAAGAGCAAATGGCCATCGTCAAGGGCGAAATGAGGGAGATAAAGGAAAAATACCCCTGCCCGAGAAAGACGGAAATAGTCGAAAAGGTTGACGATATTAAGGTTTTCAGGCAGGATATAAAGCGCGCGGCGACGGATTGGGCCATAACGATAACCGCGGGCGACAACATAAAATTCATAGAAAAGATAGAGTTCGACCAAAAATACAGAAAGCCGCTCCCCTCTGCATTCCGCGCGGACGGGCTGTATAAGAAGATAATGTTCGCGCGCTCCGATACGGCGGTCATGATATTCACCAACTACGGCAACTGCATAAAGGTGGATCTTAACGAATACGAGGCTTCCGGCTTCGGCGGCGCGGGCATAAAGATAAAGGAGCTGTACGACGCGGCCCTGCGCGGCGAAAAGCCCGTGGCGGTTTTCCCCGCCGGGGAGAACATACCCACGAGTACGACGTGGCGCGCCCCGTCTATCCCGCGATCAAGCTTAAAGTGGGCGACGAAGTGCTCGCCGTCGAAAACTTCGACGACAGCGAATTGGGCACGATGATATTCATCACCCGCAAGGGCATATGCCTCAACGCCGAAAAGGACGATATACCCTGCCAGGGCAGGGCGACGGGCGGCGTGCGCGGCATACTTTTGAACGACGGCGACAGCGTGGTCTTTGCGACGCAGATGAACGGCGCGGGCGAAGCGATAGTGGCTTCGGACGCGGGCGCGATAAAGCGCGTCATCGTCTCGCTCTTCCAGCCCATAGCGAGGGGAAGAAAGGGCATGATGATAATAGACGGCAAGTCGGAAGTGGCGTTTGCCGATTACGTCATAGTGCCCTACAAGCTCGCGATAGTGCGCGCGGACAACTCCGTCGAGGAAATGGATACCGAGGATATTTCCATAGAGCCCCGTCCTTCCAAGGGCAAACCCCTCGCGAGGAATACGGAAGTGGTGAAGATAATAGCTTTGAAATACCGCTCGGAATACGCCGACGGCAACGTGCAAATTAAGTTTTAAAGGGCGTTTTCAGCTGTGGAAAAATCTTTGAAAAATTTGATAGATACGGCAATATGCCGCAACGAATGTGATTTGGTGCTCAAAAACGCGCAATATGTTGACGTGTTTTCGGGCTGTATAAAAAGGGGAGATATAGGCGTTTGCGCAAATAGGATAGCCGGCGTGGGGAATTACCGCGGCAAAGAGGAAAGGGATATGTCAAACCTCATAATCTGCCCCGGCTTTATCGACGCGCACGTGCATATAGAAAGCTCCCAGCTCTCCGTGGAGGAGTTCGCCGGCCTCGCCGTTCCCCGCGGGACGACGTGCGTCATCGCCGACCCGCATGAGATCACCAACGTGTGCGGCGTGCGCGGCGCGCAGTACATCGCAGACGCCGCAAAGCGCGTGCCCCTCGACGTGAAAGTCATGCTCCCCTCCTGCGTGCCCGCGACCCCGTTTGAAACGAGCGGCGCTACCCTGGGCGCGGGAGACATAAAGGAAAATATCGGGCGCGGCGGCTTTTTCGGGCTGGGCGAATTTATGAATTTCCCCGCCGTCCTTTCGGCGGACAAAGAGGCGCTTGAAAAGCTCGAAAGCGCTCAAAAATACGATAAGGTGTGCGACGGCCACGCGCCGGGACTATCGGGTGAGGCGCTCAACGCGTACATCTGCGGCGGCATCTCCACCGACCACGAGTGCGAGAGCGCGGAAGAAGCGGCGGAAAAGGTCTCCAAGGGAATGTACGTGCACCTTCGCTACGGCTCCTCCGCCCGCAATCTTTTAAGCGTTTCGGCGGCGGTTACCTCCCGCAATTACGGCAGGTTTTTGCTCTGCACCGACGATTGCCACGCCGTGCATTTGAAGGAGCGCGGGCATATGGACGAGGTGCTCCGCGTAGCCGTTAAGGCGGGGATAGACCCGATAGCGGCCGTGACTATGGCGACGATAAACGCCGCGCAGTGCTACGGCTTGAAAGGTCGGGGCGCGATAGCGCCCGGCTTTATCGCCGATTTCGTCGTGGTGGATAATTTAAGGGATTTTAATGTGCAATGCACATATAAAGGGGGCAAAATAGTTGCAAAGGACAATGCGCCGCTGTTCGATTGTTCCGCGCGGGAAGTTCCCGCCTTCGTAAAGAATACCGTCTTTCTTACCCGCCCGCTCACCCCGTCCGATTTCCGGATCCCCTTAAAGGGCGGCAGGGCGCGCGTCATAGGGATAAGGGAAGGAAGCATAGTGACCGACGCGGCGGTGGAAAGCGTCAGAACTAGCGGCGGCTTTGTAGTGGCGGACGGGGATATATCCAAGCTCTTCGTGATAGAAAGGCACAAGGGCACGGGCAATATCGGCAAGGCGCTGATAAAGGGATACGGCTTCAAGGGCGGCGCGCTCGCCGTGACGGTCTCCCACGATTCCCACAATTTAATTGCATTGGGCGACGACGATGAATGCCTCGCCCTGGCTTCGAACGAGCTCGCGAAAACGGGCGGGGGAATGGCCCTCGCGCAAAAGGGCGGCAAGGTTTATTCCGTTCCGCTGGATATTTGCGGGATAATGTCCTCCGCGCCCGCCGCCGAACACATAGAAAAGAGCGAAAGGATAAGGGCGCTCGCCTATTCCATGGGCGTGAAAGAGGGGCTGGACGCGTTTTTATCCCTCGCGTTTTTATCCCTCGCCGTCATTCCCCACTTAAAATTGCTTGATACGGGTCTGTTCGACGTGGATAAATTTTGCTTTGTCCCCCTCGAAGCAGACGGCTGAAACAAAATTTACAAAGCGCTTGCCCGCATTCCCCTTTTATTTTTGGGGAGTGCGGCTTTTTTCGCCGCGTTATTTGTACGCATGACCCCTCGGATTTGCCCCGACGGCGCGCCGATTTTGCCCGACGGGCGGAGAAATTTCCTTAAAAAGCAAAATATCTCATTTTTTTTAAAAAAATGCTTTTACTTAAAGGGGAAAATATAGTACAATAGTGAAGATAATAGGAAGTTTTATGCCGCAATGGGAAATCGCCGCGATCGGGGCGGCGGTCCGCAGTTTCCGCGCGCGGGCGGCAGGCAAAGCGCGGTGCAAAAAGGAGAATTATGGGATTACTCAATTTTTTATCGAACGCCGACAGCCGCAGGGCCGTCAGGAAGCTTGAAAAGCTCGCCGATAAAGTCGAGGCTTTGGAGCCCGTCTACCAGAAGATGTCGGACGAGGAGCTCAAAGCCCAGACCCCCATTCTGAAGAGCAGGCTGGCAAACGGCGAAACTCTGGACGATATTTTATACGACGCGTTCGCGGCTTTGAGGGAAGCGGCGTGGCGCGTGCTCAAGATGAAGCACTTCCGCGTGCAGATTATCGGCGGCATATGCCTGCACCAGGGGCGTATCGCGGAGATGAGGACGGGCGAAGGCAAGACGCTTGTATCAACCCTTCCCGCCTATCTGAACGCGCTGACGGGCAAGGGCGTGCACATAGTAACGGTCAACGATTACCTCGCCCGCCGCGACGCGGAATGGATGGGCAAGGTGCACAAGTTTATGGGGCTCACCGTGGGCGTGGTCGTCTCGGGCATGAGCGACGAGGAAAAACAGGCCGCATACAAGTGCGACATACTCTACGGCACGAATAACGAGCTCGGCTTCGATTACCTCCGCGACAACCTCAAAACCTCCATATCCGCAATGGTGCAGAGGGAGCTCAACTTCTGCATAATCGACGAGGTGGACTCCATTCTCATCGACGAGGCGAGAACGCCTTTGATAATATCCGGCAAGGGCGGTGAGAGCAGCAAGCTCTACGAGGACGTGGACAGATTTGTGCGCAACCTGCACGGCGGATTCGACGACGACAAGGAAGAGGCGGAAAAGAAAGCGCCCGTCCGCAAGAAGAAAAACCAGGAGCTTACGGAAGAGGAGCAAAGGGTCAACGCCCAGCTCGAGGCCATCCGAAAGGACATGGAGACGTGGGATTATATCATTGACAGAAAGGATAAGTCCGTCACCATAACCGAGCTCGGCGCGCAGAAAGCGGAAAGATTTTTCAACATAAAGAACCTCGGCGACATAGAAAACGCCGATCTTAACCACCATATACAGCAGGCCTTGAAGGCGCACGAGCTGTTCGCCCGCGACGAGGACTACATCGTCACCGAGGACGGCGAGATAATGATAGTTGACGAGTTTACCGGCCGTCTCATGGTGGGCAGGAGATATTCCGACGGGCTTCATCAGGCCATAGAGGCGAAGGAACACGTCAAGGTGCGCGAGGAGAACAAGACCCACGCCACCGTCACATTCCAGAATTATTTCAGATTATACAACAAACTTTCGGGCATGACGGGTACGGCAAAGACCGAAGAGGACGAGTTCAGGACTATCTACTCCCTCGACGTCGTCGTTATCCCCACCAACAAGCCCATACAGCGTATAGACGAGCCGGATAAGATCTACGCCACGGTGGAGAGCAAGAAAAAGGCCATCGTGCAGGAAGTTACGGAGAGGCACGAAAAGGGCCAGCCCGTCTTGATAGGTACGGTTACGGTCGATAAGTCGGAGGAAATTTCCCGCCTTCTCCGCCGCAACGGGATAAAGCACAATATCCTCAACGCGAAGAATCACGAGCGCGAGGCGGAAATAGTCGCGCAGGCGGGCAGGTACGGTGCGGTTACGATAGCCACCAATATGGCGGGCCGCGGCACGGATATACTCCTCGGCGGCAACCCCGAATACCTCGCGAAAAAGAGAATGAGGGAGGAGGGCTACGACCACGATATGATAGAAGTAGCCATCTCCTACGCGGACAGGGAGTTTACGCCCGAGGAGATGACGGCGAGAAACCGCTATGCGGAGCTGTACGATAAATTCAAGGCCGAAACGGACGCGGAAAAGGTAAAGGTCATAGAGGCGGGCGGACTGTGCATTTTGGGCACAGAGCGGCACGAATCCCGCCGCATAGACAACCAGCTCCGCGGGCGCGCGGGCCGTCAGGGCGATATAGGCGCGTCGGTTTTCTACATTTCCCTCGAGGACGATCTGGCAAAGCGCTTCGGCGGCGAGAGGTTAAAGAGCATTTACACCACGCTCATGGACGAGGACGAGTGCCTGCAATCGCGCATGATCTCCCACCAGATTGAAAACGCGCAAAAGGCGATAGAGGGGCGCAACTTCGGCATAAGAAAGCATACCCTGCAATACGACGAGGTAATGAACGAACAGCGCAAACTGATATACTCCGAAAGGCTCAACGTGCTCCGCGGCGGCGACGTGCACGAGCAGATTTTAAAGTATATCCCCGACTATATCGCGAGCGTCGTAAACGAGACTGTCAATACCGACGCGATGCCCGCGCAGTGGGATGAGGAGGCCTTGAACGAAGCCCTCCGCCGCAAGGTATATCCCGACGAGTGCGAGTACGAGGTAACAAAGGAAAGGCTCGAAAAGTGGGATTACGACTACGCGATAGAAAAGCTGACTAAGGAAGTGACAAAAGCTTACGAGCAGAAGATAATAAACATCTCCGAAGAGACGGGCGGGCAGGTCGATTATCACCAGATAGAGCGCAACGAGCTTTTGCGCGCCGTCGATAAGAATTGGATAGATCACATCGACGCGATGGACCAGCTGAGAAAGGGCATAGGCTTGCGCGGATACGCCCAGCAGGACCCCGTCATCGCCTACAAGCAGGAAGGCCACGAGATGTTCGAGGAGATGATAGAGCGCATCCAGACCACCACGATATCCCGCCTTTTGAAGGGCAGGATAGTGCGCGTGCCCGCTTCTGCGGTAAGGCCGATGGGCGCGCCCCGTCCCCAGCCCCAGCCCGCGCCCCAACCCCAACCCGCGGCGCAGGCCCCTCAACAGAGCGGGGCAAAGGGCGGACAAAACGGCTCAATTCCCTCGGGATTGCCCGTAAACGTCATGAATATGAACGCGCCCGTACCTCCCCGCCCGGTGGACGAAAAGGGCAATTACGTGCCGGAGGGCACGCGCGTACACAGGCCCAAAAAGTAATTTCAAGCGGCGCGGCGTGATTATTTCAACCTGACTATTTAAGGAATTTTTATGTTTAAAGCAGACGATTACAGATTGCGTTTAAAGGCGCTGTCCGATACCCTTGCCGAGGCGAAATACGCCCTCGACATAGATAATTTGGGCGGGCGGCTCGACAGTTTGAAAGAGGAGCAGGAAAAGCCCGAGGTGTGGCAGGATCTTGAAAAATCCAAGCACATCGGCAGGGAAATATCCTCTATCGAAAACAAAATCGCCTCATACAAAAAGGGCGTGACGGCCATAGAGGAGGCCCAGACTTTCGTGGACCTTATCGAGGAGGCGGACGACGAAAGTCTGATTCCCGAGCTCGAGGGCATGATAAAGGTCGCCGAGGACGACATAGAGCAGATGCGCATACGCGCGCTTTTAAAGGGCAAATACGACGCGAACAACGCCATATTGAATTTGCACGCGGGCGCGGGCGGCACGGAAGCTTGCGATTGGACGCAGATGCTGTACAGAATGTACCAGCGCTATTGCGAACAGCAGGGCTTTAAAGTGACCGAGCTCGACAGCGAGGACGGCGACGAAGCGGGTCTCAAATCCGTATCCTTCCGCGTCGAGGGCGAAAACGCATACGGCTTTTTGAAATCCGAAAAGGGAGTGCACAGGCTGGTGCGCATCTCCCCCTTTGACGCAAACAAACGCCGCCACACTTCGTTTTCATCCCTCGAGGTAATGCCCGAGGTTGACGACGAGGCGGAAATAAAGATTCGCGACGAGGACATAAGGATAGACGTTTACCGCTCCTCCGGCGCGGGCGGGCAAAAGGTAAACAAGACGGAGACTGCGATAAGAATCACCCATTTCCCCACGGGCATAGTCGTCACCTGCCAGAACGAGCGCAGTCAATTGCAGAACAAGGAAATGGCGTTCCAATACCTCCGCGCAAAGCTTCTCGAAAGGCAGATAGCCGAAAGGGAGGAAAAGGACGCGGAGATAAAGGGCGAGATAAAGAAGATAGAGTGGGGCAGCCAGATACGCTCCTACGTGTTCTGCCCCTATACCTTGGTGAAGGACCACCGCACGGGTTACGAAAATACCAACGTACAGGCGGTCATGGACGGGGATATTCAGGGATTTATCATAGATTATCTCAAAAAGACGGTGTAAGCGGCCAAAAGCCGAATGTATAATAAAGAGCAAAGCTTTAATCAAGGAAGTGAAGTTATGGCAAGTTCATCAAATTACAAAGTCAGCGCGGAAGAAATTTGCAAACGCGCGACAACGCTGTACAAATTGAAGATATTCCCCCGCGCGGGAAGCGATCTGGCCGAAAAGCTGTTCTCCTCGACGGTGGAAGCGGCCGCGCACGTGCGCTCTCTCGGGGATCTGACCGACGCGCAGTGCAAGCTGGATCTCGCGGCTTCCGCCGTGGAAAAGCTCAACGAGGTCATCTCCGTCGCGGAGATGATGTCCCAGGCGGGATATTATTCCGGCTCGGAAGTCAACCCGCTGAGCAGTTATGCGGAAAAGGTCGTCGCCGCCCTCTCCAAGCTCATCGACTCTCTGAGGAAAAAGCTCAATAACGAGCTTTCCAAACAGAGCCGTGCGGGCGCGGTCGTTTTGGCTGAACACACCAAGCCCGAGAACGCGAGACAGGCCCGCAAGGCGCAGCCCACACAGCCCGCGCAGTACGAAACCGTGAGCGCGAGCGAGATGGGCTATCGCTCCTCCGAGGAAATTTACAGGGAAGCGCGGCAAGAGATGATGGCGATGCGCGAGGCCGAAAGGCTTGCCGAAGCAACGCCCGAAAAGGAGCCGGAGCCCGTTCAGGAGATTATGCCCGACGTCGCCGCCATTCCCCAAGAAGAAAAGGCCGCGGAGCCTGCGGCAAATGAGGGGGAAAAGCACGAAGAAGCGGACGCCGACGGATTCGGCGCGCCGTATAATCCTCAATCCTGATACAGCCTTGATTTTCGGGGCAGAGACTTTCATCGGGGGCGGGATCCGGAAAACGCGCGCCGACCTTTTGCGCGCCTTTTGGCCCGCCTTCTTTCTATGCGCCTATGTACGATATAAAATCATTCAAAATCAAGAAAGACCCCATAATATTGGGCATTGAATCGAGTTGCGACGAGACCGCGTGCGCAGTTATAAAGGGGCGCGCGGTACTTTCGGACGAGATTATTTCCTCCGCCGCGGTGCAGGCAAAATACGGCGGAGTGGTGCCGGAAATCGCCAGCCGCGCGCACACCGACGCGATAGATGAGGTGGCCGTCCGCGCCCTTTCGGTTGCGGGCATTTCTCCCGCGCAGGTGGACGCGGTGGCGGTGACTTACGGCGCGGGACTTTTGGGCGCGCTTTTGGTGGGTCTGTCGTTCGCCAAATCCTTCGCCTACGCCCTTAACGTGCCCCTTCTCGCCGTCAATCACATACGCGGTCACATGGCGGCGGCCTATCTCGATAATCCCGCTTTAAAGCCGCCGTTTGTCACATTGCTTGCAAGCGGCGGACATACTGCGATTTTTCACACCGTTGACTATGACAGGGCGGAAGTGCTCGCCTCGACTTGTGACGACGCGGCTGGCGAGGCCTTCGATAAGGTGGCGCGCGTGCTCTTGCTTCCCTATCCCGGCGGGCCCAACGTCCAGCGGACTGCGCAGGGCGGCATGGCGGATATAAACTTTCCCTCCGCGCTCGTAAAACACGGCGACGGCAGGACATTTTCCTACAGCGGATTAAAGACGGCGGTCATCAATTATTGCCACACAGCCTCGCAAAAGGGAGTTGAAATCAACCCGGCCGACGTGGCGGCGTCCTTCCAGAAAGCCGCGATAGAGCCGCTCGTTGCGAAGACCGTCGGGTGCGCGCTTTCCCTTAACGTGGACACCGTTACCGCGGGCGGAGGAGTGATAGCGAACGATTATCTCCGCACCCGCCTCGCCGAGGAATGTAAAAAGAATAATCTGACCCTCGTGCTTCCCGAAAAGCGCCGTTGCACAGACAACGCCGCCATGATAGCATCAGAGGGGTTGAATATGTATTTGCGGGGGGAGTTTGCTTGTATGTCGGTTAATGCGTGCGCCTCTTTGCCTTTGGCTCCCGCTAAACGCATATAAATTAAGTTCACAAAAATTTGCGCGTTATTGCGAACGCGCAAATTTTTCGTGAGGTGAGGGCTTCTCGCCCTCTGCCTGCGATTTTTTAAGGGCGCGCAATTATATAATCGCAGGCATTCACCTTGCCGAGGCGAAAGTTTTCGCAAATTGGGTTGCGCTGCGCAAAAGTGTGATTTTGCTTGCGCCGTTAATTATTTAGGAAATACTCCGCGCCGCCTTCTCATTATAGCGCCCTGAACCCGAAGGGTTAGGGGAGCTGTCTGCGGAGCAGACTGAGGGGTGCTTCTATGCGTTTATAGACTTCGTAATTGCAAAATTATCCGAACCAAACCGCAACAATTACAGCTCCCGCAATTTAAGGCGGCAATTCACCCTGCTGAGGCGCAGGTATGCGCAAATTGGGACGAGCGCGGAGCTTCTCAAAACAGTGGACACCCACTGTTTTGCCGCGCGAGATGAGTGAGCGCATAGTGAATAGCGCGAACGGTGACCGAACACGGCGTTGTCCTTACGCCGTGTGAGAACGCTAACGCATAGGGTTCCCGCAAAAACAC
>CANREQ010000025.1 GCA_947629695.1 uncultured Clostridia bacterium
CTGGTAGCTGTCTATCCCCTCGCGCGTGATGACGAGCGAAGGTTTGCCGCAGATGACTGTTTTAAGCGGCTTGAACCACAGGTCGAGAAGCCATACGATCTGGTGCAGTATGAAAATGGCGATGATCGCCACTATACCGTACAAAAGTGGTATAGAGCTATCCGCCATGGGTATGCAGGCGAGCTCGGCGATGAGCAAAGTTATTACAAATTCAAAAGGTTGCATTTCGCCTATCTGGCTTTTGCCCATAATGCGCATGACGGCGAGCAGGGTTATGAATATCGCCGCCGTCCTTATAAAAACGAGTGCCATAAAAAAAGTATGCTCACAAAGCGGGTTTTTATAGATGTAACCCGCCCGATTGTATAAATCAGCCGAAATTTTGTTGCAAAACGCAAAAGCGGGTGATATAATTGCACTTGTATAACCCGGTTGCGTAAAGTGGTGTGGGTAGGACAGCCCTCACACGAAAGGTACTTTACCTGCGGTGACCGGGCGCGTCCTCTTTAAGAAAATACAAGCGGACGCCATTTTTCGGAGGTGCCCGCTATTTTTTATCCCGATATAGAACAAATTTTGAATAATTACATGCAGAGCGGAAGTAAATACGGGCTCGGGCGCACGCGCGCGCTTCTCGATATTTTCGGTTGCCCCGATAAAAAGCTGAAGATCGTGCATATCGCCGGCAGTAACGGCAAGGGGAGTATCGCCGCCTATATGACGTATATTCTTATCGCGTCGGGGCACAGGGTAGGCACGTTCACCTCGCCGCAGGTGTTTTCGTACAACGAAAAATTTCTCTATAACGGCAAGCCCGCGCCGGAGGTGACCGATTATTATCTCTCCGAGGCGTACTCCGCGGCCCTCGGAATGGAGGATAGGCCTACGGCTTTCGAAATAGAAACGGCGGCGGCGCTTGCGGCGTTCTGCGCGGCGGGTTGCGAATATGCCGTTTGGGAGTGCGGTTTGGGCGGCAAAGATGACGCGACCAACGCGGTGCTTTCAAAAGAGGTTGCGATAATTTCCTCGGTTTCCTTGGAACACACGGCGGTTTTGGGCGACACGGTGGAACAAATTTGCGGGCACAAGGCGGGCATCATAAAAAACTGCCCCGTCGTGATAAGCGGTTTGCAGTGCGCCGAGGGCAGAAAATTTCTGTCCCGCTACACCGATAAATTTGCGGGCGACGGCCTGAAAATACTCTCCCACACAGATGATGGCCAATTCTTTTCGTATAAAGGAAGCGAGTATTTCATACACTTGCACGGCGACGCGCAGTGCTATAACGCCGCAACGGCGGCGGACGCGGCAAAAATTCTCGGCATAGGGGATTGCGTTATATCCGCCGGGCTGGTACTCACAAAACTTCAAGGCAGGTGCCAGAAGATAAAGCGCGGCGATGTAACTTACATTTTGGACGGAGCGCACAATCCCGCGGCGTTTGCACCCCTTCTGGACGTTCTCGCCCGCACGGACGGGAAGAAATCGCTCGTTTTCGGCTGTCTTTCGGATAAGGACGCGCATAAAGCCGCCTCGATCCTCGGGCCCGTTTTCGACGAAATTTTCATATTTTCGCCCGACAGTTACAGGGCGATGGACTTAAAAAGCATACAAAGCGCATTCGGCGGTTATCCCGTGCGGGTCTGCGACGGCGCAACAAGCGCGCTGTCCATGTGCACGGGCAAAACCATCGCCGTTTGCGGCTCGTTTACCATACTTCCGGAGGCTTTGGAATGGATAGAGAAAAGGCAATAAAAGCTGTAGAGGATTTCCTCGAAGCGTTGGGTCAGGATATTTCGCGGGAGGGCCTTAAAGATACGCCCCGCCGCGTCGCGGACGCGTTTGCGGAGTTCACTTGCGGTGAAGAACTCACGGCGGAGGAAGCGCTTTCCAAGACTTTTAAAGTGGAAGGCGGCGACATGATAATAGAAAAGGACATTTGCTTTTCCTCCACTTGCGAGCATCACTTAATGCCCTTTTTCGGCAGGATCGCAATAGCCTATATCCCCGATAAAAAGGTGGTGGGGCTTTCCAAGCTCGCCCGTTGCGTGGAAGTCTATTCCAAGCGTTTACAGCTTCAGGAGAGATTGACCTCCCAGATAGCGCATGCGATTATGGATTATCTCAGCCCCAAAGGCGTGCTCGTCTGGTGCGAGGCGGAACACACCTGCATGACCTGCCGCGGAGTGAAGAAGGCGGGCAGCAAGACTGTGACGTATAAGGTGTTGGGGGATTTCCCGGCCGAGAAGAGGGAGGAGGCGTTGCGCTGCTGCCGTTGAGGCTGCCCTAAACGCATATAAGCGTCGCTTGTTCACAAAATTCTCGCGCAGCCCGTGCGCTGCGAATTTTCGTGATTTTGAGCGGCTCTGCCGCTCTTGCCGCCATCTTAAGGGCGCGCGTATTATATAATGGCGGCAATTCACACCGCTGAGGCGCAGGTATGCGCAAATTGTGTTGCGCTAACGCAGGGGAACCCTGCTTGCGCCGTAAATTATTTAGGAAATATTCCGCGCCGCTTTCACCTTATAGCGCCCTGAACCCGTAGGGTTAGGGGAGCTGTCGCCGAACGGCGACTGAGGGGTTCTTCTATGCGTTTATAGACTACGTAATTACAGCTCCCGCAATTTAATGTGTTGTCATTCCGACCGATTGAGAGTGCGAAGCACTCGATTGAGTGGAGGAATCCCCCGTGTGGTGGTAGGGAGTGACGTTGAAACGGCTTTCCCACTCAAGACAGGGGGACCCATTCGACTACGTTCGGCTTTCAGCCTCACTACGCTCAGGGTGACGGCCCCTTGGCGCCCCTTAAAACTAAGGGGAGCTGTCGCCGTAGGCGACTGAGGGGATTAAATCATAACTGTCTTTTGGTGACAGTCGGTACTATTTCATATGATAATCGGCAATAAGACATTTGCAAATTACACCTATGTAATGGCGATAATCAATCTTACGCCCGACAGCTTTTACGACAAGAGCAGGGCGACGGACGACGATGTTCTTTTCCGCGTGGAAAGGGCGATAAAGGACGGTGCGGCGGTCATAGATCTCGGTGCGCAATCCACCCGCCCGGGCTATACCGAAGTTCCCGCCGCGGAGGAAATTTCCCGCTTCGAAAAGCCGCTTTACAATATTAAACGCAACTTCGATATCCCCGTCTCCGTGGATACCTATTTCGAAGAAAGCGCGCATGCTGCTCTCTCCCTCGGGGCGGACATGATAAACGATATCTGGGGCCTGACCAAAAGCGGAAACGCGGTTGGCGAGATCGCGGCGCGGGGCGCTTCGGTCTGCATTATGCACAACTCCCCAAACCCCGTTCAAGGCGACATATTCCCGCACGTACTGCATTTTCTCGCCGCCGCGGCGGCAAAGGCGGAGGCGGCCGGAATTTCCCGCGACAAGATCATTTTGGACGGCGGGATAGGCTTCGCAAAATCAAAAGAAGCCTGCCTTCAACTGCTCGCCGGCTACGAAAAATTGGGCGAGCTCGGCTACCCTCTGTTGCTTGGCGCAAGCCGAAAATCGCTGTTCGGCGGCGATGTGCGCGACAGGCTCGCGCCGACGCTTGAAAGCACCCGCCTCGCATGTGAAAAAGGTGTGCTTTTCGTGCGCGTTCACGACGTTAAAGAAAATTTCGACGAGATCCGCCGCGCTTACGGCAATTAGCGGGCGGAAGGGCGGTGTTACCATGACAAAAGTCAATATCAAGGGAATTAAACTCAACGCAAACCACGGCGTGCTGGAGAGCGAGAAACTTACCCCGCAGGAGTTTTTGATCGATATAACTTACTTTTACGACGGCGATAAGGCTTCCTCGTGCGACGATATTTGCGCCGCTGTTGACTATGCCGCCGTGGGCAAGCTGGCATATGATATTTGCGCGGGCAACAGCTTTGCGCTCCTCGAGAAGCTCTCCCGCACAATCTCGCGCGCAATAGCTGACAGATTTCCCGCAATATCAATGGTAGAGGTGTGCGTGCACAAGCCCAACGCGCCCATGGGTCTGCCGTTCGGCGACGTAACCGTAACGTCCGTCACCGAGCGTAAGCAGGTTATTTTATCCCTCGGGAGCAGTCTCGGCGACAAAAAGGCGACGCTCGACGGCGCAATAGCCTGCCTGTCGGAAACAGATGGGCTGGAAGTAAAGCGCGTATCCGACTATATAGTTACGCCCCCTTACGGCGGCGCGGCGGAAGAGGAGTTCTTAAACTGCGCCCTCATTGCCTCCTTTCCCCGAGGGAGCTTCTGGAAAGTATTCATTCTGTAGAAAACCGCTTCGGGCGGGTGCGCACAAAGCGGTGGGGGGACAGGACGCTCGATATAGACATAATATTTTTCGGCGATATGATAATAGCGGAAGAGGGGCTGTGTATTCCCCATCCCGACTACAAAAACCGTGATTTTGTCCTGCGTCCGTTAAAGCAGATCGCGCCCGATTTCGTCTGCCCGCTCACCCACCTGCGCATTGCCGACATGTAGGCGCATATGCGCATGCGTGCGATAAATAAAAGTCGGAACCACCCGCGCGCGTCAATTTTACCTATTTATGCCGGCAATCGGGCAAAATGCAATAAAAAGTTTGTGCAAGTTGCACAAACTTTTTTATTCGCTCTATACAAAACAGACAAGTGGTGATATAATGCAACATAGTGGAAAGAAGTTTGTTTTGCAATATATTGTAAATGCAAAGCGGATTTTCACGGGCAACGCGGCAGTATGATTTTTGCGCCGTGCGGCTCGTTTTTCAGGCAAAAATCAAAGGAGTTTTATGGAAAAAATCGGCATAATCGATCTCGGATCCAATTCCGCAAGATTAGTCATAGTCAACCTGTTCGAGGACGGGTATTTTATGGTGATGGATGAGCTTAAGGAAAGCGTCCGTCTCGGCAAGGATATGGAGCATGACGGCTTCCTCAAACCCCAGCGCGTCGCCGAAACCATAAAAACTCTTAAGATGTTCAAGCGCCTTTGCGACGCGAGCGGCGTTACGCAGATAATAGCCGTTGCGACGGAAGCCGTGCGCAGGGCAAAAAACCAGCGCTCCTTCCTCGATGAAATTCAGACTAGTTGCGGCATAAAACTGCGCGTTCTCAGCGCGGAGGAAGAGGCTACGCTTGTCTATCGCGGCGTAATAAACACAATGGACATCCCCAAGGGCATAATCCTGGAGATAGGCGGCGGTTGCACGAAAATAGTCTATTATAACCGCAGAAACATGCTGAACTACGCCACGCTTCCCTTCGGCGCGGTTACTTTGACGGACCTTTTCGCCGACGAGGCGTTGAAGCCGGAAGAGCAGGCGGCGAAGATGGAAGAGTTTTTCACCGAACAGTTAAAGGGCATAAGCTGGCTTAGCGAAGTAGACCCCGACGTGCAGATGATAGGCGTGGGCGGATCTTTCCGCAACCTGTTCAAAATTTATAAAATGGTGCACAAATATCCCCTCGATACGGTGCACAATTTCAACCTTGCCGCAGAGGATTTCTATCCCGTCTACGATATGCTTAAGGTGCTCGACCTCGACAAAAAGAAGAAGATCAAGGGGCTTTCGGCAGAGCGCGCGGATATTCTCCCCACGGCGTTCGCCATAATCAAATCGTTCATAAGTTACTTCAATATAGATAACTTCACCATATCCGGCGCGGGGCTCAGGGAGGGAATAATGTTCAACCAGGCCCTTCCCGCAACCGTGGAAAAGCCCATTTCGGATGTGATGAATTATTCGCTTTCGACGCTCGTCAAGTACTACGACTGCGACGAAAAGCACGTGGAGCACGTCGTAAATCTCAGCATACAGATATTCAAACAGCTGAGGGTGCTTCACAAATTCCCCCGCCAATATCTAAAGGTCTTGAAGGTGGCGGCCATGTTGCACGACTGCGGCATGCGCATAAAATATTACAATCATCAGCGCCACAGTTGCTACATGATTTTGAACGCAACTCTTTACGGGGTCAGCCACAGGGAGACGGTGCTCGCCGCATTCACCGCGTGCTGTCACAAAAAAGAGGATATAAACCAATACGAGTGGAATCGTTATCGCGATATCTTGCAGGAGGACGATATAGAGATCGTCAAGCGCCTCGGCGTTATGCTCCGCATAGCCGAAAGCCTCGACAGAAGCCATTCCGGCGCGGTAAAGGGAATAAACTGCGACATTTTGGGGGATTCGGTGATTATGAAAACCGAGCTTGAGGGCGACGCTTCGCTGGAGATACGCGACGCTCTCATGGCGAGCACGGAATTTAAAAAATCTTTCCGCAAGAACCTCGAAATACTTTAAAAAAACCAAGAAATGCCGCCGCACTACCGTCGGCATTTTTGATATATCATGCGCATAATACTCGCAAGCGCCTCGCCGCGCCGCAGGGAATTGTTTTCCCGCATAACAGAAAATTTCGAAATTATCCCCGCAAAGGGAGAGGAACGCGCCGATCTATCCTCCCCGCCGGAAGATATTGCCCGCGCCCTCGCAAAAGCCAAGTGCGACGAGGTGTTCTCGCTCTGCGGCGGGCTGGTCGTAGGGTGCGATACGATAGTGGTGTACGGCGGAAGAGTGCTCGGAAAGCCTGAAGGCGCCGATGATGCCAAAAGCACCCTCCGCATGCTTTCGGGCAAAACGCACGAGGTCATAACGGGCGTCTGCGTGAGATACAAGCAAAAGACGCTTATAAAAAGCGAGGTAAGCGAGGTGACTTTAAACGCGCTTACCGATGATTTTATAGACGGATACGTAGCGGGCGGGTCGCCTCTCGACAAGGCGGGAAGCTACGGCATACAGGACGAGGGCGTGGTAAAACTTTGCCGCGGCAGTTTCACAAACGTCGTCGGCATGCCCGTCGATACGGTCAAAAAAATGATAAGAGAAGTACTTGAAGATGACACGTTTGGTAATTGACATAGGCTCATGGATAACTAAAATCTACATGCTCGGGTGCGGCGTGGTGCTCTCGGAAGCCACCTGCGTCGCGGTGGAAAGCGGCAAGGACGACGGAGCGGCCTCCATAAAAGCGTTCGGCGACGAAGCGCGTCTCCTCTCCGGGCGGGCGGCGCAGAACACGCGCATAATCAATCCCGTCTGCGAGGGTGAAATAGTCCACGCCTCGCTTATGACCAAACTTCTCGGCTATTTCCTCGACAAAATAGAAGTCACGCCCCGCAAGGCGCGCACTACCGAGGTCATGTTTGTGGTGCCGTGCAGCGCGACGCCGGAAACGCGCTCGGTTTACGCTTCCGTCGCCCGCGCATGCGGAATAGGCAGGACGTATTTCACCCGCACGCCCTACGCCGCGGTAATGGGGCACGACGTGACGATAACGCGCACGACTCCCGTTTTCTGCGTTGACGTGGGCTACGGCAAGACGGATATAGCCGCGTTCTCCCTCGACGGGATAATATCCGGCTTTACCTTAAACCTCGGCGGGGGGAATATAGACGTGCACATAGTCGATCTGCTCGGAGAAAATTTTTCGTTCAAGATAGGCGCGCTCTCGGCCGAAAGGCTCAAAAACACGGTGGGGAGCTTGCTGGAGGACGACAACAAGATAACCGTGGTTGACGGAAGGGACAGCGAAAGCGGCGCGCCCTCGTCCATTTCGGTCAATTCCTCACAGCTTGAAGAGGTCATAAAGCTCTACGTGGACAAGATAGTGGAGTACACCCGCGCGGTGCTCTCCCAATTGCCGGCGGAAGTCTCCTCGGCGGTCGTGCACGACGGCATCTATCTTTCGGGCGGCCTCGTGGGAATGGACGGCTTCGCAAAATATTTTTCAGAAAGGCTGGGAATAAAGGCCAACATGTGCGAAGAGCCGTCTCTCGCCTCGGTGATAGGCGGGTGCAGGATATTATCCGACAGCGGACTTTGCGCAAAGCTCGTCACGGTCGATTGAAAAGGGCGGAAAACAAAGACGGAACTGAAAAAATTATTTGCGGCGGACCCCGTGCGGGGTCCGTTTTTGCATACGGTCAGGCAATTTTTTCATATAAATTTCATAATCTTTATTGTTATACGGACGGCATACGGGTTGACAATAATTATAAATAAAGTTATAATTTCAGGTGTTGTTTTTCAGGAAAGTAATACCGTAAGGCAGTGAGAGGTAGTTAATGTTCAAGACATTGTTGAAAAGCGTGAGGGAATACAAACTCTCTTCCATACTTTGCCCCATATTTATGGTGGGCGAAGCCGTTATGGAGATAATAATTCCCTTTCTGATGACGTTCATCGTGCACGAGCTGGAAAATCTCGCCGACCCCGCGATAGGCAGCGTTAACAGCGGGAACATAGTGCTCTATTCGGTTTTGATGATCGTCTGCGGCGTGTTCGCCATGGTGTGCGGCATTTACGGCGGCAAGTTGGGCGCGAAGGCGTCCTGCGGGTTTGCGCATAATCTGCGCGAGGATATGTACAACAACCTGCAGACCTATTCCTTCGCCAATATCGATAATTATTCGACGGCGAGCCTGATAACGCGTATAACCACCGACGTGACAAACGTACAGATGGCTTACCAGATGTGCATAAGGATGTTGGTGCGCGCACCGGTTTTGTTTATTTCCGCGATAATCATGACGGTAATGATAGAGCCGTTCATGGCGCTCGTTTTCGGCGGCGCGGCAATAACGCTGGGAATAGTTATAGGCATTTGCATGTTCAAAGTCGTGCCCTATTTCAGGACGATGTTCAAAAAGTACGACGGCCTCAACGCCGTAGTGCAGGAGGATCTGACCGGCATACGCGTCGTTAAATCGTACGTGCGCGAGGATAGGGAAATATCCAAGATGAAGCACGCCGCGGGGGAACTGTACACTTACTCCGTCAAGGCGGAGCGCATTTTAACCGTTCTTCTGCCCATGACCACGCTCGTCATGTTCGTAGTCAATATCTGCATACTCACGATAGGCTCCAACATGTACGTGGGCAATATAAGCGGAAACGTCAGCCCTTCGCAGATACAGACGCTTATCCAATATTCGGCGCAGATACTTTCGGGCATAATGACGGTCGCGATGTGCCTCAACTACATAACCCTTTCCAAGGGCTCCATGGACAGAATTTGCGAGGTGCTCAACGAAAAGACGACCCTCCCCAAGCCCACCGCGCCCGTATCGGTCGTCGCGGACGGCTCAATAGATTTTTCCGACGTGGATTTCTGCTATACGCAAAAATCGGAGCTGATGGTGCTCAAGGATATAAATTTGCACATCGCTTCGGGCGAGACGGTGGGCATAATAGGCTCCACGGGCTCGGGCAAGAGTTCGCTCGTATCCCTTATTCCGAGGCTCTACGACGTTGCGCAGGGCTCTGTAAAAGTGGGCGGAGTGGACGTAAGGGATTACGAACTCGACGTTTTGCGCGATAAAGTCGCCATGGTTTTGCAAAAGAACGTGCTCTTTTCGGGCACGATAACCGAAAATCTCCGCTGGGGCGACGAGAACGCGACGGAAGAAGATATCCGCCTCGCCGCGAAACAGGCGTGCGCCGACGAGTTTATCGAAAATCTCCCCGGCGGCTACGAATACGATTTGGGTCAGGGCGGCGTAAACGTTTCGGGCGGACAGAAGCAAAGGCTTTGCATAGCCCGTGCGCTCCTCAAAAAGCCCAAGATAATAATATTCGACGACTCCACTTCGGCAGTCGATACAAAGACGGACTCCAAGATCAGGGCGGCGCTCAAGGCCTACGCGCCCGATATGACGAAGATAATAATAGCGCAGAGGATAGCCTCCGTGCAGGACGCGGATAAGATAGTAGTTTTGGACGAAGGCAGGATAGACGCTATAGGCACGCACGAAGAATTGCTGAAATCAAACGCGATCTATTCCGAAATCTATATGTCGCAGGTCAAAGGAGGGGAAGAAAATGAGTAACGCAGGGATTCAACCCCGCTCTGCATTAAAGGGCGGCAAACGCGCAAAGACCCCGATGAAAACGCTTGGCAGGGTGATAAAGTACGCATTCTCCAACAACAAAGCCGCGACGGCTTTCGTGTTCGTATTCGTGCTTTTGGCTTCGGTGGCAAACGTCACCGCGGCCTCGAGGGTTTCGTATATAATCAAGGAACTCATAGCAAACGGCGCAAATGCCGATTTGAACGGCGTAGTCTATCCCAACATAATTTTCATGGGTTGCACCTATCTCATAGGCTCGCTTTCGTCCTTTTCGTACAATCTTATAATGATGTATATCGCCAACGGAACGCTTCTGAAACTGCGCGAGGATATGTTCACCAAAATGCAATATCTCCCCGTAAAGTATTTCGATTCTCACACGCACGGCGATATAATGAGCTTTTACACAAACGACGTTGATACGATGCGCCAGCTCCTTTCGCAGACCATTCCGCAGATAATTTCGTCGGTGATAACCCTCGTCGCGATATTCGTGTTCATGCTCTTGTACAGCGTGACGCTCCTTTTGGTAATACTTCTCATTCTCACCTGCTCGACGTTCATGATAAAGTTCATCGGCGGCATGTCGGCAAAGGAATATGTGAAGCACCAAAGGGCTCTCGGCAACCTCAACGGCTACGTGGAGGAAATGACCGAAGGCCAGAAGGTAATCAAAGTATTCTGCCACGAGCAAAAGGCGAGGGAAGATTTTAAGGTGGTAAACGACGAGCTCAACCGCGCCGGTTACAAGGCGAACACCTACGCGTTTATCATGGGCCCCGTCATAAACAATATAGGCTATCTGCAATACGTCCTCGTCGCGTTCGTCGGCATAATGATAATAGCCGTCGGGCACAGCGAGATGGGTTTGCTCTCGGTATATACCTCGGTATGGAACGCAGGCGACGCGAACAGGGTAGCCGTAATGGCGGGCATGTTGGTATCGTTTTTGATGTATTCCCGCCAATTCAATATGCCCGTAATGCAGGTATCCCAGCAATTCAGCGCGATAGTCATGGCCCTTGCGGGCGCGGAGCGCATATTTGAGATGACGGATACGCCCTCGGAAGACAAAGGCGGAAATATCACGTTGACGCACGGCGAGTGCCCCGAAGGCGGCTGGGCGTGGAAAAAGCCGGGCGCGGACGGTTCGTTCGAGTATATCCCCTTAAAGGGCGACATACGCTTCAACGACGTGACTTTCGGCTATACGGAAGATAAAGTCATTTTGAAAAACATCAGCCTCTACGCAAAGCCCGGGCAAAAGATTGCATTTGTCGGCGCGACGGGCGCGGGCAAGACGACGATAACCAACCTCATCAACCGCTTCTACGACATTCAGTCGGGCGAGATAACCTACGACGGAATAAACATACGCGACATAGCAAAGCCCGATTTGCGCCGCTCCCTCGGCATAGTGTTGCAGGATACGCATCTTTTCACGGGCACGGTAATGGACAATATCCGCTACGGCAGGTTGGACGCGACCGACGAGGAGTGCATAAACGCCGCAAAACTCGCAAACGCGGACAGCTTCATAAGGCACCTGCCCGAGGGCTACCGCACGATAATAAAGGGAGACGGCTCCAACCTCTCGCAGGGACAAAACCAGCTCCTTGCGATCGCCCGCGCGATGGTTTCGGAGTGCCCCGTGCTCATTTTGGATGAGGCTACGTCCTCGATAGATACGCGTACCGAAAAGTTAATAGAGGAGGGCATGGATAAACTTATGGAAGGCAGGACGGTATTCGTCATCGCCCACAGGCTCTCCACGGTTCGCAACAGCAAGGCGATAATGGTGCTCGACCACGGCGTAATAATAGAGCGCGGCAACCACGAACAGCTAATCGCGCAGAGGGGAAATTATTATCAGCTCTACACCGGCGCGTTCGAGCTGGAGTAATTTCAAAAGCAACAAAATTTAAAATACAAGTTGAAAGGCGCGTAAAGAAAAAACTTTGCGCGCTCTTTTTGTTGATTTATGCCCGCTTATTTTATATAATGGAATAGTAAAAAATTTTAAAGGCCGTATATGAAACAACCAAGCAAATACATTCGCAATTTCTGTATAATCGCGCACATAGACCACGGCAAATCCACGCTTGCGGACAGGCTCATGGAGATGACGGGGCAGGTTTCCAAGCGCGACATGCAGGAGCAGTTGCTCGACTCCATGGACATAGAGAGGGAAAGGGGGATAACCATCAAGCTCACGCCTGTGAGAATGTTTTACGACGCGGACGACGGCAACGAGTACGTTTTCAACCTCATCGATACGCCGGGGCACGTCGATTTCACTTATGAAGTTTCCCGCTCTCTCGCTGCATGCGAGGGCGCAATACTAATCGTGGACGCTTCGCAGGGCATAGAGGCGCAGACGCTTGCCAACGTCTACCTCGCGATAGAAAACGACCTCGAAATTTTACCCGTAATAAACAAAATAGATCTGCCCTCCGCACGTCCCGACGAGGCGAAAAAGGAGATAGAGGACGTCATCGGGCTGGACGCTTCATACGCGCCCCTCATCTCCGCAAAGGAAGGCACCAACATAAAGGACGTTTTGGAAAGCGTTGTTAAATATTTCCCTGCCCCCCAAGGCGACGAGGACGCACCGCTTAAGGCGCTCATATTCGACAGCTATTACGACAATTACAAGGGAGTAATACTCTTCGTCCGCTTAAAGGACGGCAAGGTGAACGTGGGCGACAGGATAACGACTTTCCGCTCAGACAAGATATACGAGGTGACGGAAGTGGGCGTTTTCGCGCCCCGCCTCATGATAAAGGACGGGCTGTACGCGGGCGAGGTCGGCTATATCGCCGCCTCCATAAAATCCATTCAGGACGTGGCGGTGGGCGATACCGTAATAAATGCCGATGACCGCGCCGATCAGCCTTTACCCGGCTATAAAAAGGTACAGTCTGTCGTATTTTGCGGGATATATCCTCTCGACGGCTCCAAATTCAACGATCTGAAGGACGCGCTTATGAAGTTACAGCTGAACGACGCGTCGCTCGTGTTCGAGCCGGATAATTCCCAGGCGCTCGGCTTCGGCTTCCGTTGCGGCTTTTTGGGGCTTCTGCATATGGAGATCATGCAGGAGAGGTTGGAGAGGGAGTTTAACCTCGACATAATAACCACCGCGCCGTCGGTAAGTTACAAGGTGGTAAAGACGGACGGGGAAGTGGTTTTCGTCGATAATCCCTCGCACCTTCCGGAGCCTTCATATATATCGTATATGGAAGAGCCCATCGTGCACGCCGACATTTATTCCCCGCCCGATTATCTCGGCCAGATAATGGATCTGTGCCGCGACAAGAGAGGGGTATTCGGCCAGATGACCTACCTCGAGGAAAACCGCGTAAAGTTGGAGTACAGGCTCCCGCTGAACGAGATAATTTTCGATTTCTTCGACAAGATAAAATCACGCACGCGCGGCTATGCGAGCTTCGATTACGAGCTTGTGGGATATGAAAAGAGCAGGCTTGTGAAGCTGGATATATTGCTCAACGGCGAAGTTTGCGACGCGCTTTCCATGATAGTGCACGAAGATTCCGCCTACGCACGCGGCAGGATGTTGTGCGAAAATTTGAAAGAGGCCATTCCCCGCCAGCTTTTCGAGATACCCGTCCAGGCGGCTATAGGCGGCAAGATAATCGCGCGGGAGACGGTAAAAGCGGTGAGGAAAGACGTCCTCGCCAAGTGCTACGGCGGCGACATAACCCGCAAGAAAAAGCTCCTCGAAAAGCAGAAAGAGGGCAAAAAGCGCATGCGCTCCATAGGCAGCGTGGAGGTGCCCTCGGAAGTTTTCATGGAAATTTTAAAGACAAACAAGGACTGATTTTTCCCGGAGTACGAAAATGCAGGGGGATAATAAGAATTTCAACAGCCGCGTATACGAGGTTTTGCGCCTCGTGCCGCGCGGCAAAGTGACCACCTACGGCGATATAGCGCGTCTTATCGGCGCGCCGCGGTGCGCCCGTCAGGTCGGATGGGCTCTCCACGCAAATCCGGAGCCCATAGTAAACCCCTGCCACAGGGTGGTTTTCAAGGACGGGTCGTTGAGCCCGGCGTTCGCGTTCGGCGGGGAAAACATGCAAGCGCAACTCCTTCAGTCGGAGGGCGTGGAAGTTACGGGCGGCAAAGTGGACATGAATAAATACAGGTGGGAGGTCTGATTTTGGCAGGAATTTACGTACATATTCCCTTTTGCAAATCCAAGTGCAGGTATTGCGACTTCACTTCCTTCCCCGATAAAATAGGCTTTGCGGAGAGCTACATGACCTGCGTCTATCGCGAGATGAAAATGCGCGGGGCGGAGCTCAAGGACAAAAAATTCGATACGCTTTACATAGGCGGCGGCACGCCCTCGGTGATAGACGAAAGTTACATTGCAATGTTGATCGCCGCGGCCAAAAAATATTTCGTCCTTTCCGCGGACGCGGAGATAACGATTGAAATGAACCCCGGCACGGTAAGCAGGAAAAAGATAGAGACTTATCTCAAAAACGGCGTAAACCGCTTTTCCGTGGGGTTGCAGACGGCAATTGACAGCCAGCTTGAGGACTTGGGCAGATATCACACCCTCAACCAATTCGTCACCTGCGCGGGCATGCTCCGCGGCGAAAACTTCAACGTTGACGTAATGATAGGCCTCAAGGGGCAGACGCTTGACGACATCTCCAAGACCATAGACGTGGCCTCGTCGTTCGGTGCGAGCCATATATCCATGTACGCCCTCACGCCCGAGGACGGCACGCCCATTTATTCCGATTATCTCAACGGCGAGCTTCCCGACGGCGACGAAGTGGCGGAAATGTACTCTTTCGGCGTAAAAAAACTCAAAGAGCTGGGGTTTGAGAGGTATGAAGTCTCCAACTTCGCAAAATCGGGCAGGCAGAGCCGTCACAATCTCAACTATTGGCGCAGGGGGGAGTACATAGGCATAGGCGTATCCGCGTCGTCTTTTATAAACGGCGTGCGCTTTACAAACACCTTCAATCTCGACGAGTATTTCAAGTGCATTCTGACCAACCGTTTCCCCGTCATAGACAGCGCTGAAATAGATTTACAGGGCGCGAAGGAGGAGACGATCATGCTCTCGCTCCGCACTTGCGAAGGGCTGGATATAGATAAATTCAACGGGCAATTCAACGCCGATTTTTTGAGCGATTATTCCGCGCCCTTGAAGAAAAACGAAAGCTTTCTGGAAATTATTTCGGGCAGGCTGAGGGTGAAAGACGAATACCTTTTCGTGCAGAACACCATCATTTGCGATTTCTTCTCGTAAACTTAAAACCGGCGCTTAAAGGCGGGCGATTTTGCCCGCCTCGTTTTAATCTTTTCCATTGTGCATAAATGCTTTTTTATACTGCATAATTGTCAAAAAAGCATACTTTATGCACAAAAAGTTATCAACAAACGGGGCTGTTTATAGCCCCGATAAACAAAAGTGTAAAAAAGTTATCAACAATTTGTTGAATTTCGACAAAATTTGCACCGATTTCGGACGTAAAAACGGCGCTATGCCGAAATAAACGCAAAAGTTATCAACAATTCATCAATCCGCCCGTTATGCGGCGGTTTTTTTATGCATCCGCGCGCGGTTAAATTCTTGCAATTGAATTCATTGGGAGGAGGACTGCCTTTCGGAAATGACCCGCCCGTCTGTTCCGTCCACGAGGTACGCGTGCGTATTGCCCTGTCTGTCGCTCACCCCGACGTAGTAGTAACACCCGTCGTCGTACAAAAGGCGTATGCCGATCTCCCCGAGGAAGTTTTTGCCCTGCGTCAGCCTTTCAAACGTTTCGCCGTCGTATTCGGTCACGCATTTTAGCGCCGTTTGTCCGTCTATTGTTGCCTCTTCGCGCACGTTGCCAGCCTTGTAAGTAAACTCTTCCCCGTCTATATCGAGCTTTACTTCGGCCGTCGCGCCGGGGTCTATATCGCCCGAAAAGCTCAGATAATATGTGCGCGTCACGGCCATATAGCTCATCTCGCCGCCCATGCCGCACAGCGTAGCTTCGACCTTTTGCGGCGTGTCGTCGCGGCTGAAATATATCTCGCAAAGGGAAGTCATCGCGCCCTTTATCCCGTCGCAGGCGTAGGGCGTTTCCTTTTCGGAAAGATAAACTTTCAGCTTCACCCCATCGTCCTCGTAGATGTACGCGTCGCGGCGGTATTCGGAGACAAAGGAGTAATAATCTATTTTTGAAGAGCAGGAGCAGATGAAGCACACAAGCGTTGCCGGAAGCGCGAAAAGCGCGGCGCAGAATTTTTTCATATACTCAAATATATAGCCTTTACGCCGCCATTATGACGGCCGCCGCCCAAATTTCGCGCAAACAAAAGGATAAATAATATTCCGCAGCAAATCCGCGCGGGGAAATTTCATCAAACAGTTGCTTTTTTTAACGCGTTATGGTAGAATAAATAAAATATTTTTTTGTGAATTTGCGCGCACGTATACGGGCGCGCGAGGCGGACGGGATTGGAAAAGGTAGTAGTAAAAACGGCGGTCAAGACCGTACTCATTATTCTCGTTATTTTGATAGCCGTATTCGCTGTATTCAACTTCGCCTTTCCCCAGCATATGGCGTCGCTTACCGAGGGCATCGGAAATTACAGTTTAGCCGTCAAATACGCTTCGCTCCGCTACGGCTATACCCACAGCGGCTGGGACCTCGCGAGGTGCTTCGACGATTCCGTGCTCTGCGGCAACGACAAATACATTCTTCAGTACGGCGAAGAGCTGATAGACCACAAAGATTTCGGGGAAGTCTGCCAAAGCAAAAACTCCCAATACAAAACCTTCCCGAGCGGAGAACCGTACAATTACCGTTTCCGCGTGGCCGGGAAAGTGGCGGTGGCGTACTACAATACGGGCGATAGCGATAAAGCCGTTGATATGGCTGCGGAAGAGAACGGCACGGACAGCTTTTCGGATAGCAACCCGCTTATGATGCTCGCGTCCGCCGTTAAAGCAAATAATGACGCGGTGGTTTGCGCGCTCTTGCTCGAAAAGCTCGATATAATAACTCCTCAATTACAGGAAGATATAAACCGCCTTGCAAAAGTCAGAACAAGCCTGAGCGCGGTGACAGCCCAAGGTTAAGGGCGAAAATTTTTCAACTTGGCAAAATTTACAGAGGTGAAA
>CANREQ010000026.1 GCA_947629695.1 uncultured Clostridia bacterium
GACGGACTGGCTCTCGGCAAGGGCGTGCTCATCTGCGAAACGCTCAAACAGGCGGAAGAGGGATTGAAAGACATAATGCTCAACAAAACTTTCGGGTCTGCGGGCAACAAAGTCGTCGTCGAAGAGTGCATGAAAGGTCTTAAATACACCCCCGGCGAGGAGGTCTCCGTCCTCGCGTTCACCGACGGTAAGACGATAGTCCCCATGATAACCTCGTGCGACCATAAGCGTTCGGGCGACGGCGACAAGGGGCTCAACACGGGCGGCATGGGCACTTTCTCCCCCTGCCCATTCTGGACGAAGGAGCTCGAAAAAGAGGTCATGGAGAGTATTATGCTCCCCACCGTAAAGGCCATGAACGCCGAGGGGAGAACATTCAAAGGCTGTCTGTATTTCGGCCTCATGCGCACGGATAAGGGAATGAAGGTGGTAGAGTACAACTCGCGCTTCGGCGACCCCGAAACGCAGGTGGTTTTGCCCATGCTGAAAACCGACCTTATGGATATATTCGAAGCGGTGACCGACGGGAAACTTGCGGATATAAAGATAGAGTGGGAAGAGGGCGCGTGCGTGTGCGTCGTGCTCGCGAGCGGCGGCTATCCCGTAAGCTATGTAAAGGGCAAGGAGATAACGATAGGCGATATAGGCGATTGCACCCTCGTGCACGCCGGCACGGCGATAAAGGACGGCAAACTCGTCACCAACGGCGGCAGGGTTTTGGGCGTCGTCGCCAAGGGCAAAAATATAGAAGAAGCGCGAGAAAAGGCGTACAAAGCGGTGGATAACATCTCGTGGGAAGGCATGCAGTATCGCAAGGATATAGGCATAAAGTACCGCGAGGGCTGATCGCTTTTAATTTAAAAAAATCAAAAGACCGCGCAATGCGGCAGGTTTGAGTATGATATATAGAATTTTCGTAGAAAAAAAGGACGATTTACAGGCGAAAAAGACGGCGGAGGACATAAAAAATCTCCTCAAAATCAAAGTTGAGGACGTCCGCCGCTGTATACGCTACGACGTGGAGAATATCTCGGAAGAGGAGTTCCGCCAGGCCGTTCCCAAGGTATTTTCGGAGCCTCCCGTGGACAACGTTTATCTCGAAGAGATAACCTATCCCGGAGAATACAAAGTTTTCGCAACGGCATATCTCACCGGGCAGTACGACCAGCGCGCGGACAGCGCGGCGCAGTGCGTACAGCTTTTGACCCGCAAAGAGCGTCCTTTGATAAAATGCGCCAACATTTACGCGGTCAAAGGGGTGACCGATGAGGAGCTCGGGCGCATCAAAAAGCACGTCATAAACCCCGTGGAAAGCGAGGAAGTGGGGCTTGAAAAGCCGGCCTCTCTCGCCCACGTCGCCGTGCGCGCGGAGGACGTAAAGGAAGTTGAGGATTTCATCGATTTCTCCGACGCGCAGATAAAGGACTATCACGCGAAAATGGGGCTTGCGATGTCCGTCGCCGACCTGTCGTTCGTGCGCGATTATTTTTCCAAAGAGGGAAGAAATCCCACCGAAACGGAGATAAAAGTCATAGATACGTATTGGTCGGACCATTGCCGCCACACGACGTTCGCGACGGAGATAACGGATATTTCCGTAAACGGCAACCTGACGGCCGTGGGCGACGCGCTCGGGGAATACGAAAATCTCAGGCGCGAGATGTACGCAAACCGCCCCGATAAATACCGTTGCCTCATGGATATAGCCACCATAGGCGCGAAAAAGCTCAAAAAAGACGGCGTGCTCGACAACCTCGACCTGTCCGACGAGATAAACGCCTGCTCAATAAAGATAGACGCGACTTTGGACGGCAAAAAGCAGAAGTATACGGTTATGTTCAAGAACGAAACGCATAACCACCCCACTGAAATTGAGCCTTTCGGCGGCGCGGCGACCTGCCTCGGCGGCGCCATCCGCGACCCCCTTTCGGGCAGGACGTATGTATTGCAGTCCATGAGGATAACGGGTTGCGCCGATCCCACCGAGCCTATAGAAAACACCCTCGCTGGCAAACTTCCCCAGCGCGTAATAACAAAGACGGCGGCGGCCGGGTTCTCTTCCTACGGCAATCAGATAGGCCTCGCCACCGGCCAGGTAGACGAGGTGTATCACCCCGGATATAAGGCGAAGAGGCTGGAGACGGGCTTCGTCGTAGGCGGCGCGAAGTCGGACATGATTTACCGCGAAAAGCCCAAAAAAGGGGATATTATCCTGCTTTTGGGCGGTGAAACGGGCAGAGACGGATGCGGCGGCGCGACGGGTTCGTCCAAGGCGCACGATAAAAAATCCGTGCAGACCTGCGGCGCGGAAGTGCAGAAGGGCAACGCGCTCACGGAAAGAAAGCTCCAACGCCTGTTCCTCAATCCGGAGGCGACGCGCGCCATCAAAAAGTGCAATGATTTCGGCGCGGGCGGCGTGTCGGTGGCGATAGGGGAGCTCGCCGACGGGCTCGTGATAGAGCTGGATAAAGTTCCCAAAAAATACGAAGGTCTTTCGGGCACGGAGCTCGCCATATCGGAGTCGCAGGAGAGAATGGCGGTGGTCGTCTCCCCCGAAAACGCAGATAAATTCATTGCCCTCGCGGCGGAGGAAAATCTGACGGCTACTCCCGTGGCGACAGTCACCGACGACAGGCGCATGAAGATGTATCACCGCGGCAGGGCGATAGTCGATATTTCCCGCGATTTCCTCGATACAAACGGCGTAAAACAGCAGACGCGCGCGGAAATCAACGAAAACGTCACGGAGTTTTTCGACGGCGAAGAGGAGGGAGCGTTCGATAAAGCGCTCATAAAGACCTTATCCCGCCTCAACGTGTGCTCCAAGAAGGGACTCGCGGAGAATTTCGACTCCACGATAGGCGCAAAATCCGTGTATATGCCCTTCGGCGGCAAATACCAGCTCACTCCGGTGATTGCCATGGCGGCAAAACTTATCGGCGGCGAGACGGACGATTGCACCGTTTCGGCTTACGGTTACAGCCCGGAACTTTCTTCATCCTCGCCTTTCACGGGCGCGGTCTACGCGATAGTTACATCGGTCGCAAAACTCGTTGCGGCGGGCGCGGATTACAGGGACGCGCGCCTCACCTTGCAGGAGTTTTTCATGCGGCTGAGGGAGGACCCCAAGCGCTGGGGCGTTCCCCTTTCCGCACTGCTCGGCGCGCTTCACGCACAGCTCAATCTGGAGCTGGGCGCGATAGGCGGCAAGGATTCCATGAGCGGCTCGTTTGAGGATATCGACGTGCCTCCCACGCTCATATCCTTTGCTCTCGCTCCCGCAAAGGCGTCCGCGCTCATAACCAACGTGTTAAAGCGCAATGGCGAAAAACTCTATCTCCTCCCGATGAAAAAGGACGGCGGACATATCCCCGACTTCGCATATCTCAAAAAGCTTTACACTGCCGTTCACGGCGGGATAAAATCTGGCAATGTCACCTTCGCGACGGTTGCGGAAAGCGGCGGGGTGGCGGCGGCCGTTGTCAAATCCTGCCTCGGCAACCGCCTCGGCTTCAACTTCGCGTGCGCAAAAAGCGCGCTTTTCAAGGAAAGTTACGGCGACATAATAGTGGGCGCAGAGGATATTTCCGCGCTCGGTTGCGATTACGTTTATTTGGGTGAAGTCGCCGCGGGTGCGTTCACTTGCGGCAAAGAAAAGCTGGATATCGACGGCGCGCTCTCCGCGTACACGCAAAAGCTCGACGGAGTGTTCCCCGCTACGGCAAAGGCGGAGGGAAATATCCCCGACTGCGATTACCGCGGCGGAGAAAAATATAAAAATATCTCAACAAAAACGGCGAAACCCCGCGTATTTATCCCCGCTTTCCCCGGAACGAATTGCGAGCTGGACACTGCGCGCGCGTTCAATATGGCGGGCGCGGAGACAAAGATCCTCGTAGTCAAAAACCGCTCCGCGGCGGACATAGAGGAAAGCGTCGAGGCGATAATAAAGGAAGTAAAAGCGGCCAACATAATCGCCTTCCCCGGCGGATTTTCGGGCGGCGACGAGCCCGACGGCTCGGGCAAGTTCATAGCGACAACATTCTCCAATCCGGCTATCGCGGAAGAGGTCATGAAGCTTCTGTATAAGCGCGACGGGCTCATTTTAGGCATATGCAACGGCTTCCAGGCGCTCATAAAGCTTGGGCTCGTGCCCTTCGGCGAGGTGCGCTCCCTCACGCCGCAATCACCGACTTTGACATACAACAATATTTCCCGCCACGTCTCCACCATGACGGATATAAGGGTAGCTTCTACTTTAAGCCCGTGGCTCTCGGCGTGCAAGGTTGGGGATATTTACTCGGTGCCCGTCTCCCACGGCGAGGGCAAAATAGTCGCCCCCGAAAGCGCGCTCGAAGAGATGAGAAAGGGCGGGCAGATAGCCACCCAATATGTGGACATAGAGGGAAAACCCACCATGGTCAGCCCCTTCAACCCCAACGGAAGCAGTTGGGCGATAGAGGGCATAACCTCTCCCGACGGCAGGGTATTCGGCAAAATGGGGCACAGCGAGAGAAAGGGCGAAAACCTCTACAAAAACACAGAAGGCAACTTCGACATGAAGATATTCGAAAGCGGCGTAAAATATTTCTCTTGAAAAACGCCGCGCAACAGACGAAAAGGAGGGCAAAAAATGAAATGTATGTACTGCGGCTGTGAGGACAGCAGGGTTATAGACAGCCGTTCCGCGGACGAGGGCAGGACGATAAGGAGGCGCAGGGAATGCGTCAACTGCGGCAGGCGCTTCACCACCTACGAGGCGATAGAAGATACCCCCGTGCTCGTCGTAAAGGCGAGCGGCAACAGGCAGGCCTACGACGCGCAGAAAGTCAAAAACGGAATAATCAAATCGTGCGAAAAGCGCCCCGTCTCCATGGAAAGCATAGATAAAATAGTGGATACGGTGACAAAGCGCGTGTACAATTCCATGGAACAGGAAATTTCCTCCAAAGCCATAGGCGAAATGGTAATGGACGAGCTTAAATCCCTCGACGAGGTGGCGTACGTGCGTTACGCCAGCGTATACCGTTCGTTTACCGATATCGACAGCTTTATGAAAGAGCTTGAAAGCCTCATGGCGAACAGGAACAAAAAACAGGGCAAATAACCGCCGCAAAGACCGACGCGGAAGGGACAAGTCAAGGGCAGTTCTACTGCCTTTACTTTTATGCGTGCAATGAAGGGAAAACAGACAAAAAAAGTTAATATAGGCGGCGTCTTGATAGGCGGCGGCGAGCGCGTCAAAATACAGTCCATGTGCACGACGCGCACAAGCGACGTGCAAAAGACGGGCGCGCAGATAAACGCCCTCGCGCAGGCCGGTTGCGAGATTGTCAGGCTTTCCGTCCTCGACGAAAGCGACGCTCGCGCCATAAAGGAACTCAAAAATTCAAGCCCCCTGCCGATAGTGGCGGACATTCACTTTTCAAGCAAACTCGCGATAGCGGCCATAGAAAACGGGTGCGACAAGGTGCGCCTAAACCCCGGCAATATAGGCGGGGAGAAGGAGATAAAAGCCGTAGCCGACTGCATAAAAGCGCACAAAATACCCGTGCGCGTCGGCGCAAACACGGGGAGCATCGAAAAGAGCTTTGCCGATAAATACGGCAGAAGCGGCCGCGCCCTCGTGGAAAGCGCCCTGCTTTCCGCTTCGGTGTTGGAAAAATACGGCGTGAACGACATAGTTATCTCCGTAAAGGCCTCGTCCGTTCCGTTGACTTACGAGGCCTACACGCTTTTATCTTCGCGGTGCGATTATCCCCTGCACATAGGCGTTACGGAGGCGGGCACTGAGGAAATGGCCAAAGCCAAATCCTATTCCGCCCTCGGCGCGCTCTTGTTAAACGGCATAGGCGATACTTTGCGCATTTCCATAACGGGCGACCCCGTGCGCGAGGTCTACGCCGCAAAGTCGCTCTTGCGCGCGCTGGAGATAGATACAAACTACGCAAACGTCATCTCCTGCCCCACGTGCGGGAGGTGCCAATGGGATAGCGCGCGCCTCGCGGAAAAGGTGCAAAAGCGCGTCGAAAACGTAAACAAACCGCTTAAAATCGCCGTAATGGGTTGCGTCGTGAACGGCCCGGGCGAAGCAAAGGACTGCGATCTGGGGATAGCCGGCGGGCTCGACAGCTGCGTTATTTTCAAGGGCGGTGAAATAATAGCAAAGGTGGATAGCGCAAGGGCGGAAGAGGAGTTCTTCGCCCGCTTGGAAGTGCTGATAAATGAGCGATAGTGTTTTGGAAAAAATAAGGGCGGTGCCCTCTTTCGAAAGGGCGATAATAAGATCCGTGACCTTGACAAAGGCCGCGCTCGCCGTCGAAATATGTATAGTCACCGACAAGGCGTTTTCGGAGGAGAACGCGCTCGCCGTGAAGAATATCGTGCGCGATCGCGTGCCCGCTTATTTTTCGTGCGACGCGCAGATAGTCAAACTTACCCCCGATTGCGATATGGTCGCAAAAAAAATTCTTTCGCTGATACAGCAGTTGAACCGCAACCTCGCTTCCTTTGTGGATATAGACGATATAGAGGTGAACAGAAGCGACGACGGCTTCGATTTCACCGTAAAGACGGCGCGCATACCTTCGGAAGATGACGCCTTCGCCGATGAGCTCGCCCGCGCCCTTTCGGCAAATTTCTGCGGGAAGTTTACGGGTCGGTGCGTCGCGGAGCAGAAAAAGACGGAAGAGCTCGAAATAGTCAGGGAGCCGGAAAATATCCCCTTCCAAATGCCCGTGCGCACATTCGAAATAGTCGGCTTTTCCCCCATGGAGGGCGTGGAAACGCAGAAAACCGCCGTGTATCTCGCCGACCTCAATTTCATAAGCGAAAACGTCGCCGTTTGCGGCGTGATAGAGGACGTGAGGGAGCGCACATTCACCAAAAACGACAAAGAAAAGGTGATGTTCAACTTTCTCATAAACGACGGCACCTCGAGCATGCGCATAGGTTATTTTTCCCGCCGCAAGAGCATAGATAAGATAAGAAAGCTTAATGCTGGCGACAGCGTCGTGCTCACCTGCCGCACGGAGCTGTACAACGGAAGCATACGCGCCACCGCGATATTCGTCGATTACGGCAGACGGCCGGAAGGCTGCGTGCCCGAAAAGCGCCCTTCCAAGCCCGTGCCGAGATATTACGAGACTGTCTTTCCCAAGCCCTACGTCGATTTCAACCAGAGTAATTTATTCTCCGACGACGCGCTCCCGCCGTGTTTGAAGGACAACGTTTTCGTCGTTTTCGACCTTGAAACGACGGGGCTCAACACCTCGCCCGCCACGGGCATGATGGACAGGATCATAGAGATCGGCGCATACAGGATAGAGGGCGGGGAGATAAACCAAAGCTTTTCCACTTTCGTCGATCCCCAGAGGCGCATATCCGAGGAAATAACCCGCCTCACGGGCATAACGCAATCCATGGTGGAGGGCGCGCCTCCCGTGGATAAGGTCATGCCGGATTTTTTCAAATTCATAGAAGGCGCCTATCTCGTCGGTCACAACGCGGCCGATTTCGACTTTAAATTCATAGAGCATTACTGCGCGCAGTGCGGCTACATGCCGGAGCGCAAACTCATAGACACCGTTTCCCTCGCGAGGAGCGTTCTGCCCGATTTATCCAACTACAAGCTAAACACCGTCGCCGACCGCTTCGGCATAACGTTCAACCACCATAGGGCGATAGACGACGCGTTTGCAACGGCAAAAATATTCATAGAGCTGATAAAAATAAAAAAATTTTTACCAACTTTATCATAAAACTTGCAAAATGGAAAAGGGCGTGTTATAATGGGAACAAGCTTAATACTTAGATATAAGATTGAGTGCCTTGACAAAAGGCACTCAAAACTTTTGTTAAGGACGTAAATGGAGTTTAAAAGCAGTCAACAGATAAGCGCGTTTTTGGAAGAGATCGCCCGCCCGATGGGCATAGAAATAGTGGATGTGGAGTGTTCCCCCCGCTCGGCAACCCTCACCGTATTCATAGAGACGGAGCAGGGCGTCGATCTGGACACGTGCGAAAAATTCCACAACGCGATAATGGACCCCATCGATGCTCTCGACCCCAGCTTCGGGGAGCCGTATACCCTCAACGTGTCCAGCCCCGGGCTCGACAGGCCGTTCAAGACGGCGCGCGATTTCGAGAGGAATTCGGGAAAAGAGGTGGAGCTGAAGTTATTCGCTCCCTTAAAGGGCAAAAAGTTTTTGCAGGGCGTTTTGACGGCGTTTGACGATAACTCCGTGACCGTGGAAATAAACGGGGAAAATATAAAGCTTGCCCGCAACAAAATAGCAAAGATAAACAAGGCGATAAAATTCGATTGATTTCGGATTGAAACATATAAAAAATCGTAATATTAAAATTGCGCGCGCAGTGCGCACATGCAGTTTTCAGGAGAAATAAAAATGGTTAATAAGGATTTTTTCGCGGCGTTAGCCGATCTCGAAAGGGAAAAGGGAATACCCCAGGAGGTTTTCCTCGACGCGCTTAAAAACGCGCTCGTGTCCGCCCTCAAAAAGCAGGCGCCCGCGTCGGTGGGCGAGGTGGAGTTAAAGCTCGTCCCCGAAAAGGGCGCGATAGAGTTTTATTCCGTCAAGACGGTCGTGGAAGAGGTCGTCGATAAGGATAAGGAGATATCGCTCGAAGAAGCGCGCGCGATCAAAAAGAGCTATAAGGCGGGCGATAAAATAAGCGAAAAATTCGTGCCCAAGGATTTCTCGCGCATAGCCGCCCAGACGGCTAAGCAGGTCATACTTCAAAAGCTCCACGAGACGGAGCGCGACGCGGCGATGAGCGAGTTTTCGGATAAAGAAGGGGAACTCGTGGTCGGCACCGTGCGCAAGATCGACCTCAAGAATATATATATCGAGCTCGGCAAAGGCCAAGTCGAAGGCTTGCTGATGCCCTCCGACCAGGTTCCCGGCGAAAGCTACAACGTCAACGACAAGATAAAGGTTTTCGTCCGCAGGGTAAAGAGCGGTTTCAAGGGCGCGCAGGTGCTCGTCAGCCGTTCGGCGGCCGGGCTTGTCAAGAAGCTGTTTGAAGAGGAAGTGCCCGAAATCAAGCAAGGCACCGTCATAATAAAGGAAATAAGCCGCGAAGCGGGCGCGAGGACGAAAATCGCTATAACCTCGGAAGATCCGAGGGTGGACGCGATAGGCGCGTGCGTGGGCAACAAGGGCGCCCGCGTAAACGCGATAGTCGAGGAGCTTCACGGCGAAAAGATAGATATAATCCCGTGGAGCGAAAATCCTTTGGAGTTTATAGCCAAAGCGCTTTCGCCCGCAAAGGTCATTTCCGTGACCCAGCTCGACGCGGATACGAAAACGGCCATGGCAGTTGTGCCCGACGACAAGCTCTCGCTCGCGATAGGCAAAGACGGGCAGAACGCGCGCCTTGCCGTCAAGCTCACGGGCTGGAAGATAGACGTGAAGAGCGAATCCGCCGCGGCTAAGCTCGGGTACGGCCTCGAGGAAGAGCAGGGAGAAGAAAACGGTCAATAAACATGCCTAACAGAGAAAGATTCCGCTCAGGCAGTGCATAGCCTGCCGCGAGCTGAAGGAAAAGAGGGCGATGCTCAGGGTAGTAAAGACGGCCGACGGCAACATCTTTCTCGATTTTTCGGGCAAGGCGGCGGGGCGCGGCGCGTATATCTGCGACGACGCGGGCTGTATCGCCAAACTGAAATCGAAGAGGATGCTCGATAAAGCCTTTTCATGCAAGGTGGACGATAAGATCTACGCCTCAATAGAGGAGGAATATTTTGGCAGGAAAGGTTGATCAATATCTCGGTTTTTGCCTGCGCGCGCGCAAGATCGCGCTGGGCACGGGCACGATAGATTATCTCGGCAAGGGGGTATATCTGATAATGGTATGCTCCACCGCGTCCGAAAACACCATAAAAAGGGCGCTTAAATATAAAAACAGGTTTTCCTGTCCGCTTGTAGAGTGCAAAACAGGGCTGGAAAACGTCGTGCATAAAGCGGGTTGCAAAATCGCCGCGATAAGGGATGAAAATCTGGCGCGCGCGATATGCGATAACTTGGACGAAAATTACGTTTTATGCAGCGGGAGGCAATAAGATATGGCAAAATACGAAAATACGGAAAACGTGGTAAAACTTATTTCCGAGGGCAAGATTGCGGAGCTTTCAAAAAAGGCGTCCGCGATCGAGAAATCGGCTTATGAAATCATGCGCAAGCTCACCGAAATGAACAACGAACGGCTTGCGCGCATTGCCGAGGAGGAAAAAGCGGCGCAGGCCGCCGCCGAATCCCAGCCCGAAGAAAAAGCCGAAGTCCGCGCGGAAGAGACGGCGGAGGCGACAAATCTGCCTGCGCCCGCCGAAGCCGTATCGGAGGAAAAGCCCGAACCTGAGGAAAAGCCGTCGGAGGAAAGCGCGGAAACAAACGAAAAGCCCCCCGTAAAGGAGAGCAAGCCCGCAAAGAAAGCGGAGCAAAAGGGCGAGGAAAAGCCCGCAAAGAAGCCGGAGGAAAAGCCCTCGCGGCCGTCGTTCATCGTCGCCAAAGCCCCCGCGGCGCAGCCCAAAACGTTTATAAACAGGGATACGGGCAGGGATAGGTCTCCCCGCCAGGGCAGCCAGCCGCCCCGCGCGCAGGGTGGTGCAAAGTACGTCGCACCCACCGTCGCGCCCGCAAAACCCGGCAAAAATTTCGGCGCGGACAAGAAAAAGGGCGCGGAAAAGACATATTTCGAAAAGGACAAACACGCCATATCAAAGCGCGCCCTCGCAAAACAGCAGGGCGTGAGCGTTTCGGACTTCGACGAGGACAAGAGCGGTTACAGAAAGCTCAGGGTCAAGAGGGATAAAAAACAGCAGAGCGCGCAGACGGTCAAAATAGAAAAGGCCGTTGTCACCACTTCGGAAATACCCTTGAAGGTTCTCTCCGAAAAACTCGGCATAACGGCAGTCGAAATAACCAAGCAACTGTTCAAAGAAGGCGTGATGAAAAACGTCAACGAGTCCATAGATTACGATACCGCCGCGCTCATAGCCGCGGGCATGGGCATAGAGCTCGAGTATAAGCCCGAAAAGACGGCGGAAGAAATACTGACCGAAAAGCAGGCGGACACGGTGGAAGAGATAGAGAGCCTCGTTCCCCGCGCGCCCGTAGTCACCGTCATGGGACACGTTGACCACGGCAAGACCTCGCTTCTCGATTATATCAGAAAGAGCAACGCGGCCGCAGGCGAAGCGGGCGGCATAACACAGCATATCGGCGCATATTCCGTCAAAGCGGCGGGCAAGAGCATAACGTTTATCGATACCCCCGGGCACGAGGCTTTCACCGCGATGAGGGCGCGCGGCGCGCAGGTCACGGATATAGCCATAATAGTCGTTGCGGCCGACGACGGCATAATGCCCCAGACGGTAGAGGCGATAAACCACGCCAAAGCGGCAAACGTATCCATAATCGTCGCCATAAACAAAATGGATAAAGACGGCGCAAATCCCGACAGGGTAATGCAACAGCTCACCGAGCAAGGCCTCGTCCCCGAAGAGTGGGGCGGCGAAGTGCCCGTATGCCGCATATCGTGCAAGACGGGCGAGGGAATAGACGCGCTGTTGGAAACGGTTATCCTCACAGCGGAGATGAAAGAGCTTCTCGCCAATCCCGAAAGGCAGGCGCGCGGCACGATAATAGAAGCCCAGCTCGACAAGGGCAAAGGCCCCATGGCGACCGTCCTCGTACAGAACGGCACCCTGCGCACGGGCGATTACGTAATATCCGGCACCATCACGGGCCGCGTACGCGCGATGATAGACGACAAGGGCAGAAACGTCAAGGAAGCGGGACCCTCCATGGCCGTGTATGTGCTCGGCCTTGAGGCCGTTCCCAACGCGGGCGACGCTATATTCGCCGTCACGCAGGATCTGATGAAGTCGGTCATCGAGGAGAGAAAACGCAAGGAAAGCGACGAGATGGTCAAAGCCACTCCGTCGGCGAGCCTGAGCGACATCTTCGGCAAAATGGACGAAGGAAGTGTAAAGACGCTCAATTTGATAGTAAAGGGCGACGTACAGGGTTCCGTGGAGGCGGTGAAGCAATCCGTGCTCAAGCTCTCCAACGACGAGGTAAAGGTCAAGGTCATCCACAGCGGCGCGGGCGCAATAACCGAGTCTGACGTAATGCTTGCGGAGTCGTCCAAGGCCATTATTCTCGGCTTTAACGTGCGCCCCGACGCAAACGCGCGCGCCACGGCCGAAAAGAGCAAGGTTGACGTCCGCAGTTACCGCATAATCTACGACCTGCTCGACGATATGCAAAACGCGCTCAACGGCATGCTCACCCCCAAGTACAGGGACGTATATTTAGGCAAGTGCGAGGTGCGGCAGACCTTCAAAATCTCGGGCGTGGGCAATATCGCGGGCTGCTACGTCCAGGAAGGAAAAATCGTGCGCGGCGGCAAGCTGAGGATTTACCGCGACAACGTGCTCGTGGTGGAAGGCAACGTAAAACAGCTCAAGCGCTTTAAGGACGACGTAAAGGAAGTCAACTACAATTACGAGTGCGGCGTTGCCATCGAGGGCTTCAACGACATAATGGTGGGCGACATAATCGAGTGCTACATGATAGAGGAAGTCGCGCCCGAAAAGAGGAAAGAGGCATAAATGAAAGGTAATCGCGGCGAAAGGCTTTCAAGCCAATTCCGGGAGGAGATTTACGCGGTCATTTCAAGGGAGCTGAGGAACAGATATCCCGGGCTCAGCGCGATAATAAGCGTGACGGACGCGGACGTTTCCCCCGATTTGAAAAACGCCAAAATATATATCAGCGTATTCGACAGCGACGGCGAAAGGAAGAAGCAAAGCTTCGATATAATTTGCGAAAACGCGGGGTTTATCAGGCACGAGCTTTCCAAAGTTCTGCATTTGAGGACCATACCGGAGTTGCATTTTCTCCCCGACGACAGCATGGAATACGGCGACAGGATAGATAAATTGCTCAAAGGGCTCGACTGCGGAAAGGACGGGCCCGAAGGGAAAGAAGATGGATAATTCAAGCGCGGCCGAAATAGCGGCCATATTGAAAAAAGCCCGTACAATTGCCGTAGCCTGCCACGTCCGCCCCGACGGAGACGCGCTGGGAAGCGGCCTCGCGCTGTGCACGGCATTGAACAACGCGGGCAAAAGTGCGTACATGCTCTGCGAGGAAGAGCCTCCCCAAAGGCTTAAGATCTTTCCCGCAATGGACAATACTTACAGGGAGCTTCCGGACGGCGTAAAATGCGATTTGTTCGTGGCGGTAGACTGCGCGGAGCTCGCGAGGACGGGTTCGTATTCCAAGCTTTTCCTCTCCCTCGGCGACGCGACGGTCAATATAGATCATCACATCTCCAACCCGCGCTACGCAAAGTACAACTACGTCTTGCCCGAAAGCACAGCAACGTGCGAGATTTTACCCGAAATTTTGGAGGAAGCGGGGTTTGAAATAACCAAAGAGATAGCCGACCTTCTCGCAATGGGACTGTTGACGGACAGCGGCAACTTCGCGCACAACGACGTCAGCTCCAAAACTTTCCGCGTCGCCGCGTTGCTCAAGGACAAGGGCGCGGATATAAGCGGCATAGGCTATCAGATGTTCACCCGCCAGACAAAGGGGCGCGCGCTTTTGTATGCCCGCGTGCTCGCGAATATGCGCTTCGAGCTCGAGGATAAGCTCGTATTTCTCACCGTAACACAACAGGACTTCGAGGAAACGGGCACGGACAAGAGCCAGACGGAAGGCTTTGTGGATTTTCCCCTCTCCATAGACGGCGTGGAAGTATCCGTTTCGCTTATGGAAGTGAGCAAAATGCAGTACAAAGCCTCCTTGAGGAGCAAGACGGTGGATGTAAACGCCGTCGCTTCCCGCTTCGGAGGCGGGGGGCATATCCTCGCGAGCGGCTGCATGCTTTTCGGCGAATACGAAGAAATAATCGAGCGGTTGAGATTTGCCATATACCAGCAGTTATGAACGGTTTTATAAACCTCGACAAGGCGGCGGGAGTAAGCTCCGCGCATGAGGTGGCGATAATAAAGCACCTTACCCATACGCGATGCGGGCACATGGGCACGCTTGACCCGATGGCCGGGGGCGTTTTGCCAATCGCTGTGGGAAACGCGTGCAGGCTTTTCGGCTATTTTCTGGAAAAGCGCAAACGCTACGTCGCCACCTTCCGGTTCGGAAAATACTACGATACGCTCGATACGACGGGCAACGTGCTCGCGGAAGGCGGGCGCATACCGTGCGAGGGGGAAATAGAGGAAGTCATTTCCGGCCTAGTCGGGGAAATAATGCAGATACCACCCAAATACAGCGCCAAATCGGTGGGCGGCAGGCGCGGGTACGAGCTCGCGCGCAAGGGCATAGAGTTTACGTTGCCCCCCAAAAAGGTGGTAATTTATTCCATAAAGCTCCTCGGGAAAAGCGGCGTGGACTCTTTCGACTTCGACATTTGTTGCGGCGGCGGCACATATATCCGCTCCATTGCGCGCGACATGTCCTCGGAGCTGGGCACATATGCCGCGATGAGCGCACTCAAAAGGACGCAAAGCGGCCCGTTTGAAATAGGCGGCGCGGTGCGCTCGGAGGCTCTCACGGAGGAAAATATTTCATCTTATCTCGTTCCCGTGCAGGACGTGTTGCCCTACGACGATTACGTCGCGGAGGGCGATACGGCTAAAAAGCTGTTCAACGGAGTCGCTGTCAAATGCGATCTTTCCGACGGCGTTTATAAAATTTACAATGCCGAATCATTTTACGGCCTTGCGGACGTGGAAGGCGGCTATATGAAGGTAAAGACAAAGCTATGTTGAATGTAATAGAATACGGCAAAGACGAATACGATTTCCCTGCGCTCCTCGTTCTCGGGTGCTTCGACGCAATACATATCGGGCACAGGGAACTTATAAAAAAGGCGCAGTTGCAGGCAAAAATAAACGGGCTCGACCTCGGCGTAATGCTCTTTAAAAACGGCAAGGGCGACAAAACCGTCTATACGCTTGAAGAGCGTCTGGCGATCCTGGAAAAATACAAGGTCAAATTCGCGCTCGTCATAGACTTCACGGAGGAGTTCAAAAACATACCCGCCGAAGAGTTTTTGCGCAGTGTGGAAAGCAAAGTAAACGTAAAGGCCTACATGAGCGGCAAGGATTTCAGATTCGGCGCAAAGGCAAAGGGGAAATCCGCCACGCTTAAGGCGTATGCCGACGACGAGGAAAACGGAGTCTGGTATTTGCCCGTAAAGGACGTGTGCGTAGACGGCGAAAAGGTGAGCACTACGCAGATAAAGGAAAAGCTTGCAAACGGCGACGTCGCGGGCGCAAACGCGCTTTTGGGCGAGGAGTTTTATGTCTCGGGCGAGGTCGTTAAGGGCGCGGGCAGGGGCGCGGAGCTCGGCTTCCCCACCGCAAACATAAATTATGCGGAAGAAAAATTCCGTATAAAACAGGGCGTTTACCGCGTTAAAAGCGCGATTGACGGCGAGGAATATTACGGAATAGCCAACTACGGCGGCCGCCCCACCTTCGGCGACGAAAGCGTACAGCTTGAAGTGCATTTCGCGGGATTTGACGGCGACCTGTACGGCCGCACGGTGGAAGTGCGCTTTTTGGGATACATACGCGACATAACCGCTTTCTCTTCTGCGGAGGAGCTGAAGGCTCAGCTTGAGGAAGATAAAGCCGCGCTCGTCGCCGATATTGAAAAGGCGGCGGAGGAAAGCGCGTCAAGCGGCGAAGAAATTGCAAAGGACGGCGGAGAAAATTGATAAAATTCGGCCCGAGCGGCAACAGCGACAGCTTTTATCAAATGGGATACAAGCACACGGCCGACGCACCGGAATACCTCGATAAATTCGGCCTTGACTGCTTCGAGTATTCCTTCGGCCGCGGCGTGACAATATCCGAAGCAAAGGCCGTGGAGATAGGCGAAAGCTTTGCGGAAAGGGGCAAGGAAATAAGCGTGCACGCGCCCTATTTCATAAATTTTGCAAATCCCTCCGACGAGTCGGCGCAGAAATCTTACGGCTACGTGCTGGACAGCGCGAAATATTTAAAGCTTTTCGGCGGCAAAAGGCTGGTTTTTCATCCGGCGACCATGGGCAAACTCACCCGCAAAGAGGCGGTGGATTTAGCCTCTGACAGGCTTAAAGTTCTGCGCGACTACATATATCTCAACAATCTCGAAGATCTGTATTTTTGTCCCGAGACAATGGGCAAAGAGGCGCAGATAGGCACCCTCGAAGAGATTGTGGAGTTCTGCAAAATAGATAAAATTTACATGCCTGCGATAGATTTCGGGCACATAAACGCGCGCGAGCACGGCAGTTTAAAGACGGTGGAAGATTATAAATCCCGCCTGGAGTACATGATAGATGAGCTCGGCTACGACCGCGTGAAAAATTTTCACGTCCACTTTTCCAAGATAATGTACGGCGGCAAGGGGGAGATAAAACACCTCACGTTTGCAGACGACGTTTACGGCCCCGAGTTCGGCCCCTTGGCGATAGCTTTAAAGGAGCTCGCCCTCGAGCCCTACATAGTCAGCGAGTCGGACGGCACTCAGGCAGAGGACGCCGCCAAAATGAAAGAAATTTACTCAAGTGTTGACATATAGCTCGTTTTTTGGTAAAATAATATGGTAACGGATAATTGCAAAAAAGTTTTCGGCGGCGCGAAGGCGGATGCGCTCGTGACGCTCAGCGAAGATTTGAGATTTTATCTCACGGGTTTTTCAAGCTCCTTCGGCGTGGTGATAATCGACGGAGAGGGCGCCGTTTTTTACACGGACAAGCGCTACCTCGAGGCGGCGGAAAAATCGCTTGACGGCAAGGGCATAACGGTAAAGGAATATCCCCGCGGCACAGCGCTTACGGCTCTATTAAGCGGCTATAAAAAGTTGGCCGTTCCCCTTTCCAAACTGACGGCCGAGGAGTATTTGAAGCTGAAAGAGGGCGGGTTTGAAATCGTTGACAGCGCGCCCGCGTTCAAAAGCGCAATGGCGGTAAAGAGCGGGG
>CANREQ010000027.1 GCA_947629695.1 uncultured Clostridia bacterium
GGCGACCCGAAACGGGCTCGAACCGTCGACCTCCAGCGTGACAGGCTGGCGCTCTAACCAACTGAGCTATCGGGCCATAATTATAAATTTTTAAGGGAAATTCTCACAGCCGCCCCGCTTTTACAAACCTATGAAAGCGGGGAGAGGCGGAGTTTTTGCCTTTCGGTTTCGGTAAATCCGAAATTACCCAAACTTGCCTGCGTGTGCAAATTCAAATGCACAATATTTTTTCGTGATTCCGCAAATCACTGTGCAAAGCGATTAGTTCGGTTTATTTCGGGGTCCCCGCAAATCGCAACGAAGCGAGATTTGTGGGGAAAGGAACAACCTGCGCATAAGGCATGGTTTTGGCATTTACGCAAAAACCTGCAAACGGCGCAGTGTTGCGACGTGGTGGGCCTTCACGGACTCGAACCGCGGACCAATCGGTTATGAGCCGACCGCTCTGACCAACTGAGCTAAAGGCCCGAAAACGCATATTACTCTTTCGCAACAGCGCTTGTATATAATAATATAACCGTCAATCAATTGTCAAGTGATTTTCGTCTCATTTACTCAATTTTTTTAAATAGAAAATATAAAACTTTGCGGCAGGCAAAAAGGCGGTGCGGCCGGGTAAAATTTCAATCAAATTGTCAATTTCAGCTATAAAAACAGTAAAATAAGCAAATTTCGCGCTTTACGGCATGATAATATTTTTTAAAAATCAGAGAGGTCGCGATAAATGAAAATTCATGAAAGCATCGCGCACGGCACGCTTTATATAAAGCTTATCGGGGAAATGGACGAGTATTCCGCCCGCGCCGTCAGAACGAGATGCGATGAAATTATAGATAAAAGCGCGGGCGTCGGCCGTATCGTTATAAATTTATCCGAAGTCGCATTTATGGATTCCACCGGCATCGGCTTTTTGATAGGCAGATATAAAAAGGCGGCGCGCATGGGCATACCGCTTTGCGTGGAGTCGCCCAACATTGCCGCGGATAAAATACTCAATTTAAGCGGCATATACACACTCATACCCAAGGCGGAATAACGATGACCAAAAATTATTTGAAATTGCAATTTTACTCACTCCCGCGCAACCAGGGCTTTGCGCGCGACGCCGTGGCGGCTTTCTGCCTCGAGCTCAACCCCACGCTTTCCGATCTTTCCGACGTAAAAACCGCCGTCTCAGAAGCCGTCACAAACTGCACCGTGCACGCATACAAGGGCAATTTGGGGCTTATTACCATAGAGTGCGAGATAGAGGAGAGCAGTCTACATATAAAGGTCAGCGATACGGGCAGGGGAATACCCGACGTAGAAAAGGCTATACAGCCCTTTTACACCACGCTGCCGGACGACGAACGCTCGGGAATGGGATTTACAATTATGCAGACGTTTATGGATGAATTCCGCGTAAATTCGGTTCAGGGCGAGGGCACCGTAGTCTATATGGTAAAAAGCTTTAAACCGGAAGTAGAGAATGCTTGAAGTCGAACAAACCAACGCTCTTATACGAAAGGCAAAGGAAGGCGACGCGTGCGCCAAGGAGACTTTATTAAGGGAAAACTCCAATCTTATAAAATCGATCGTCAAACGCTATCTCAATAAGGGTGTGGAGTATGACGACCTGTACCAGCTTGCGGGCATGGGTCTTTTAAAGGCGATAAACGGCTTTGACGAGAGTTACGGCGTGCGCTTTTCCACATATGCCGTGCCAATGATCTCGGGAGAGATCAAAAGGTTTATGCGCGACGACGGAAGCATAAAAGTTTCCCGCGCGATAAAGGCCGCCGCAAAGGAGATAAACGCGTTCGTAGAGCAATATTCGGCCATCTACGGGGAACAGCCAAGCGTAAAAGTAATAGCCGAGCACTTTAAAATGCCGCAAAGCGAGGTGGTTTTCACAATGGGCTCCTCGCACATGCCCGTGTCTATTTACGCGCAGAGCGACTACAAGGACGAAAAATCGCAGTACCTTTTGGACAGGCTTCCCGTGGACGACAGGCAGGAGGAAATGATAGACGTAATGGAGCTCCGCACAGCCATATCCGCGTTGCCGGAGAGGGATAAAAAGGTGATAATGCTGCGCTATTTCCGCGACATGACCCAAGCCGAAGTCGCGTCGATGATGGGGGTATCGCAGGTGCAGGTATCGCGCATAGAGAATAGGATTATGGAGACTTTCCGCAAGAAGTTAACGGGATAAAAAAAGTAGCGTCGAATTTTTCGCCGCCTTTTCTTTTTTTGAACGGCGCGTTTTGTTTAACGCGCCGCTCAAAAAAAGGCTGCCGCTAAACGCATATAAGCGTCGCGCGTTCACAAAATTCTCGCGCAGCCCGTGCGCTGCGAATTTTCGTGATTTTTAGGGGCTCTGCCCCTCTGCCCGCGATTTTTAAGGGCGCACATATAATATAATCGCGGGCATTCACCCTGCTGAGGCGCAGGTATGCGCAAATTGTGACGAGCTAACGCAGGGGAACCCTGCTTGCGCCGTTAATTATTTGGAAATATTCCGCGTCGCTTTCACCTTATAGCGCCCTGAACCCGTAGGGTTAGGGGAGCTGTCGCCGAACGGCGACTGAGGGGTGCTTCTATGCGTTTATAGACTTCGTAATTACAGCTCCCGCAATTTGTGACCCTTGGCTCCCTCTAATAATAGGGACGAGCGCGGAGCTTCTCAAAACAGTGGACACCCACTGTTTTGCCGCGCGAGATGAGTGAGCGCATGGTGTAAGGCGCGAACGGTGACCGAGGCAAATGTTTTTCCTTACATTTGCCGAGACGCTGTCTGCTTGCAGACTGAGGGGATTAAAATGTAACCCGCCAATTTAAAGTGTTGTCATTCCGACCGATTGAGAGTGCGAAGCACTCGATTGAGTGGAGGAATCCCCCACGTGGTGGTAGGGAGTTGTTTGAAACGGCTTTCCCACTTAGGACAGGGGGGACCCATTCGGCGCGCTTCGCTTGCTCAGGGTGACGGCCACTTGCCCTCTTCCTATGGGGGAGGGTGTCGCGTCAGCGACAGGTGGGAGTGTTTGTAGTGGGAGTGTTCGTAATAATATTTCCCCTATAATAACTGACAAAAAATAAACTTTATATTATTGTAAAACGCGCGGGAGTGTGGTATAATTTCCTTATAAATTTGTTTGGGGATGAAAATTATGCTAAACGAAAAAAATCTCGGGCTCGGCGCCGTCCGTTCAGCCATTCGCGAGCTGTTCGAGTACGGCAAGGCGCGGAAGGCGCAGATCGGGGAGGAAAACGTGTTTGATTTCTCCCTCGGCAACCCCTCGGTGCCCGCGCCCGACGAGGTCAAAAAACAGCTCATCGACCTTTTGAACAACGCCGACCCCGTCGCATTGCACGGCTACACCTCGGCGCAGGGCGATTTGTCGGTGCGCCAAAGCATCGCAAGCGGCCTCAACTCCCGTTTTGGTTTAAAATGCGGCGCGGACAATATCTACATGACTTGCGGTGCGGCGGCCGCCGTTTGCATAACCTTGAACGCCCTCTTAAACGACGGGGACGAGGTTTTGACTTTCGCCCCCTATTTCCCCGAATACAAGGTGTTTACGGAGCACGCAGGCGGTACGCTCAAGGCTCTTCCGTGCGATAATGAATTTCAACCCGACATAGCCGCTTTGAAGGGCGCGCTTTCCTCAAAGACAAAGGCGGTGCTTATCAATACCCCAAACAATCCGAGCGGCGTGGTGTACGGCGGCGAAAAGCTCAAAGCAATTGCGGACGCGCTCTCCGGTTATTGCGCGCAAACGGGCGCGGAAATATATCTCATTTCGGACGAGCCCTACCGCGAACTCGTGTACGGCGCGGCCGAAAAAACGCCTTCCGTGCTCTGCCTTTACGCGCGCTCGGTCGTGTGTTATTCATACTCCAAAAGCCTTTCCCTTCCCGGCGAAAGAATAGGCTATATCGCCGTCAATCCCGCAATGGAAAACAGCGCGGAAGTGTACACGGCGGTGTGCGGCGCGGGCAGGGCTCTCGGGTATGTGTGCGCGCCTTCGCTCTTCCAAAAGCTCGTCGAAAGGGTGGGGGACATGACCTCCGACCTCTCCGTCTACGGGCGCAACCGCGACCTTCTTTACGGGGAACTTAAAAGGCTCGGCTTCGGGGTGATAAAGCCGGACGGTGCGTTTTACCTTTTCGTGAAATCGCCCGAGCCGTCGGCGGAAAAATTTGCGTTGCGTGCGCGAGAAATGGAGCTTTTGATAGTGCCCTCCACGAGCTTCGGGCTGGAGGGATACGCCCGCATATCCTACTGCGTTTCCACCGATATGATAAAGCGTTCTTTGCCCGCGTTTGAAAAGCTCGCAAAAAGTTATAATTTGCATTGATTGCCGCATATTACGGGGTCTACGCAATAAAAACGCAATAAAAAAAGCCGCCGCGCCCTTAAATAAACGGGCGCGGCGGCGCATTTTTTTATCTGTATTGCCTGAGTCGCTTTTGTATGGATTTTATATTTTCCTTTACGCTTGAGGGGGACGCCCCGCCGAAGCTGTTGCGCGCCTGTGCGCACGCCTTTGCCTTGACGATAGCGGTAATATCTTCCCCGAACTGCGGCGCAAAAGCCGCGTAATCTTCATATTTCATCTTCTGCAAAGTCGTTCCCTTTTCGATGCAGGAGCGCACGATTTTTCCCGTTATGGCGTGAGCGGTGCGGAAGGGCACGCCCTTTTTTGCGAGGTAGTCCGCAACGTCCGTCGCACAGCAAAATTCGCTCTCTGCGGCCTTTGCCATTCTGGCCGTGTCAAAGGTTATCGCGCCGAGCATTTCCGCCATGATGTCGAGGCAGTTGATGACCTGTTTTTCCGCGTCGAAGAAGCCCTCTTTATCCTCCTGCAGATCCTTGTCGTATGCAAGCGGCAGAGCTTTTATGGTCGTCAACAGTGCAAACAGGTGCCCGTAGACCCTGCCCGTCTTTCCGCGTATGAGTTCCGGAATGTCGGGATTTTTTTTCTGCGGCATGATGGACGAGCCGGTGGAGTATTCGTCGGCAATTTCGAAGTAACCGAACTCCTCGGTGGTGTACAGAATCAGATCCTCGCAAAGGCGGGAAAGGTGCGCCATGGTAAGCGACGCGTCAAATAGGTATTCGGCCACGAAATCCCTGTCGGAAACGCCGTCCAAAGAGTTTGCGCACGGGCCGTCGAATTCCAAAAGCTCGCAGGTTATGTTTCTGTCGATGGGGTAGGAAGTCCCCGCCAGCGCGCCGCTCCCTAGTGGCATGATATTGCACCTGCGGCGGCTGTCGTCCGCGCGGTCCAGATCGCGCAAAAACATCTCCGCATATGCGTTGAAGAAGTGACCCGCGCACATGGGCTGGGCCTTTCTCAAGTGAGTGTATCCCGGCATAATGGCTTTCAATCCCTCGGTAGCCTTTTGAACGAGCGCCTCTATCAGGTTTTTTAAACTGTCCTTGAGATTGTCAAACGATCCGCGCACATACAGGCGGAAATCGGTCGCGACCTGGTCGTTGCGGCTTCGCGCCGTATGCAGTTTTTTGCCCGTGTCGCCTATGCGCTTTACCAGCTCGTTTTCCACAAAGGAGTGAATGTCCTCCGCGCCCTCAATTTCAAGCTTACCGCAATTTATATCTTCCGCGATAGAGGAGAGTCCGTCGCAAATGTCCTTGGCTTCCTCGCCGCTTATTATCCCGCAGCAGCCGAGCATGGCGGCATGCGCCAGCGACGCGGTTATGTCAACCGCCCACAGCTTTTTGTCAAAGGGCAGAGAATCGTTGAAAATATCCGCGTTTTTGGCGGTGGGCGCGTCAAACCGTCCTTCCCATAACTTCATAGTAAAACCTCACATCAGTTAAATTCCCCTTGATTATACAATAAAATCCCCGCGATTGCAACTCATTGCGCCTCATTGTATCCCCATTGCTTTTGAAGAAGCGCAAAAAACCTGCGCGCAAATCATACATTTACCGCACTTTGATTGACTTATCCGCCCTTTTGCTATACAATAATATATATGATCATACTCGGCATCGACCCGGGCTTCGGCACTATGGGCTACGGCGTAATAGAAAAAAAGGCGAGCGGCGATACGGTCGCCGTCGATTACGGCGTTGTCACCACCCCCAAGGACGAAACATTCCCCGTGCGGCTTGCAATGCTCGAAGAAGGGCTCAACAGAATATACGCCAAATTCAAGCCCGAAGAGATTTCGGTGGAGGAGCTGTTTTTCTCCAAAAACGTCACAACGGGCATACAGGTCGCCCACGCGAGGGGGGTCATTTTGGTCTCCGCAATCAAGTATTGCGGCAAACTTTTCGAGTATACCCCCAATGAAATAAAACAGGCGTTAACGGGTTACGGCAGGGCGGACAAGGTGCAGATGATGCACGTCGTCACATCCCTTTTGCACCTCGATAAGATCCCCCGCCCGGACGACGCGGCGGACGCTCTCGCCGTCGCGCTGTGCCACGCGCATACTTCCCGCTTCGGCAGGCTTTACGGAATAAAATAACTTCAAGGTTTTTATATGATAGGATATTTAAAGGGCAAGGCGGCTTATATTTCCGCCGACAGCGCGATAATAGTCGTAGGCGGAGTGGGCTACGAGGTGTATTGCTCGGCTTCGGCCTTTTCCGGCATGGCGGAGGGGAAGGAGTGCGAGTTGTTCACATATCTGCAGATAAGCGAGCAGAACGGGGTCCAGCTTTACGGCTTTTCCTCATTGCGGGAAAAGGACATGTTTTTAAAGCTTATTTCCGTATCGGGCATGGGCCCCAAAGGGGGAATTTCCGTGCTCTCGCAGATGAGCGTGGACGATGTGGCAATCGCCATAGCGACGGGGGACGTAAAGGCTTTGGCCTCGGCAAAGGGCCTGGGCAAAAAGACGGCGGAAAAGATAATCGTAGAACTCCGCGACAGGGTGGGCGCGCCCATAGAAGGCGGAAAAATTTCCCAAGATTTACCCCCGCGGTCTCTTTCCTCACGCGAGGACGAGGACGCGATCGTCGCGCTCCTGTCCCTCGGATTTACGCGGGCTGAATCGGAGAAGGCCGTCTCCCGCGCGAAAGCCGACGGCGCAAAGGATATAGAGGATATTATAAGGCTTGCCCTCAAAGGCATGTAAAGGGCGTTCGGCGGCGCATATGTGCGGGGGAACGGTAAATTTCAATTATATTTTCATGATAAGCGGCGGGATCTTTCCCGCTACGGTAAAGGCGGATAAATAAGATGTTTTTCGACGAGGACGAGTACGGCGGCGAGGAAGAGAGATTGGTGCAGAGCACGCGCGGCGATTACGACGCGGAAGAAAACGCTCTGCGCCCCAAGACGCTTGAAGGTTATGTCGGCCAGACAAAGGTCAAGGAAAATCTGACCGTTTATATGAATGCCGCGAAAAAGCGCGGCGAGCCCCTCGAACACGTGCTTTTGTACGGCGCGCCGGGCCTCGGCAAGACGACGCTTGCGCACATAATCGCCAACGAGATGGACGGCCAGCTCAAGATGACGAGCGCGCCCGCAATAGAGAGAAGCGGCGACCTCGCGGCGATACTCACAAACCTCAACGACGGGGACGTCTTGTTCATAGACGAGATACACCGTTTAAACCACAGCGTAGAGGAAATTTTGTATTCGGCGATGGAGGATTACGCGCTCGACATCATAGTTGGTAAGGGCCCCAGCGCGCGCAATATCCGCTTCTCGCTGAAAAAATTCACCCTCATCGGCGCAACGACCAAGGCGGGCATGATAGCCAACCCCCTGCGCGACAGGTTCGGGATAGTGTGCAGATTGGAGATGTACACCCCGACGGAGCTCGAGGAGATCGTCAGGCGAAGCGCAAAGACTTTGAACATCGCGATAGACGATGACGCGGCAAAGGAGATTTCCACACGCTCCCGCGGGACGCCGAGAATTGCCAACCGGCTTTTAAAGCGCGTGCGCGATTTCTCTACGGTGAACGGAAGCGAAAGCGTGACGCTCGGAGACGCGCGTTTTGCCCTCTCGCGCATGGAGATAGACAAACTCGGGCTGGACGAGACGGACAGAAATCTTTTGCGCGCAATGATAGAAAAATTCGACGGCAAGCCCGTGGGATTGGAGACTTTGGCCGCCACCATAAACGAGGACGCGGGCACTATCGAGGACGTGTACGAGCCCTATCTCCTCCAGCTGGGGTTTATCGCCCGCACCCCCCGCGGCAGGGTGATCCTCCGCGGCGGCTACGAACATTTGGGATATAAGCTCAGCGAAAAACAGCTTAAGCAACTCAGCATTTTCGAGGGCAACGATTAAATCATTTTGCGGCAGGACCGCTGTTTGTCATTATGCAGGATACACGCTATAAAAAAAGCGATTTTTATTATGAATTACCTCCCGAACTCATCGCGCAGACTCCCATAGAGCCGCGCGATTCTTCGCGCCTTTTGGTCTACGACAGGGCGACGGACAGGACGGAGCACAGGATTTTCCGCGATATTTGCGATTATCTGCGCAAGGGGGACGTGCTTGTGGTCAACAACACCCGCGTACTGCCCGCGCGGATATATGCTCATACGGAGCACGGCGGCGCGCTGGAGATACTTCTTTTGAAGCGCCTCGACAAAAACACGTGGGAAGTCTTGGCAAAACCCGGCAGAAAATGCGCCGTGGGCAAGAGTTTCGAAATTTCCGATGAACTTTCCTTCACCGTCAGGGGCGTAACCGAAAGCGGGGAGAGGATAGTGGAATTTTCATACGACGGCGTGTTTGAAAATATCCTCGAAAGGGTGGGAACAATGCCCCTGCCCCCGTACATAAAACAAAAGCTTGAGGACAAGGAAAGATACCAGACTGTCTATGCGCAACGGGACGGCTCTGCAGCCGCGCCGACCGCGGGGCTTCATTTCACGCCGGAACTTTTGGACAAGGTGCGCGCAATGGGCGTGGAAGTGGTGGAAATTCTCCTGCATGTCGGGCTGGGTACATTCCGCCCCGTCAAGGAAGAGATAATAACCGACCATAAAATGCACGGGGAATATTATGAAGTTACCCAAGCCGCCGCCGATAGGATAAACGCCGCCAAGAGGGAGGGCAGAAGGGTCATAGCCGTGGGCACTACGTCGGTTAGGACGCTTGAAAGCGCGACGGGCGATGACGGGATTTTGCGCGCGGAAAGCGGAGAAACGCACATATTTATCTACCCGCCCTATAAATTCAAATGCGTCGATTGTCTGATAACCAACTTCCACCTGCCCGAAAGCACGCTGATTATGCTCGTCGCCGCGATGACCGGCCGCGAAAAGATTCTAGATATTTATGCGGAGGCGGTTAGGGAGAGGTATAGGTTTTTCTCGTTCGGCGACGCTATGCTCGTCTTATAGCCGTCGAAATACGGCGTTGAGTTTGCGCGCTCCTCGGTTACGTACTTCTGTGTACGCGCCCATCGTCGCTTACGCACTCTCCTTGTCTTTCTCGGCTCTAAGCCAAGCAGTCCTGTTTCCCGTAATTATCGGCGACGCTTGCCTCATTTTATAAGCTGTGCGATACTGTGTCGGGCTTACGTTTTGCCTTGGTCGTGTACGTCTGTGTACACTCCCCGCGGTCAAATCCGCGCTCTCCTTGTCTTGCTCGCTTCTATGCGTTTATAGACTTCGTAATTACTAGGCTCCCCGTTTCAGGGGGAGCTGTCGCCGAACGGCGACTGAGGGGATTTTGTCTCCTTGCACTTCCACCTGTCGCTGACGCGACACCCTCCCCCACTTCGTGGAAGAGGGCAAGTGGGGGGGAGGACGGCACGCCTTGGCTCCCTTTATTTATAAGTGGAGCTGTCGCCGAACGACGACTGAGGGAATTTTTCTTATAAATTAGCGACTCCATATTATGCGCATAAAATGTTGACAAAACACATATAATATATTAAAATGCTAATACGAAACAATAACGGAGGGATAGTATATGTCTAAAATTTCCACGAATATCAGCATTGACGCGGATGTCAAGAAGAAAGCGCAGGAACTCTTTGCGGCAATGGGTCTCGATTTGTCCACCGCAATAAATATCTATCTTAAAATGGCAATAGAAATGCAGGGCATTCCCTTTGAAGTGCGTCTCAAAACGCCCAATGCCGAAACTGTTGCGGCTATCGAAGAGGGCAGAAGAATGGCTCACGACCCCAATGCCACAAGCTATGGTAGCGTAGCTGAAATGAGAAAAGCGCTCGGATTATGAAATACAGGATAGAATATACCAATCAATTCGAAAAAGATTTAAAGCAAGCCGTAAAGAGGGGGAAAGATATCGATAAACTCTTTGCCGTAATCGAAAAACTTGCCGCAGGCGAACCCCTTGAAGCAAAAAACAGAACGCATATGCTTATCGGGCAGTATTCAGGCTATTGGGAATGTCATATCGAGTCCGATTGGTTGCTCGTATATGAAAAGTTCGGCGACGTTTTGGTTCTGTCTATGTATCGTACGGGCACTCATTCGGATTTGTTTTAAGAAAAGCGCTTTGCTTATTTCACAGTAATTTGCATAATAATCGCTATTTTTTCCACGAATCAATCCGCAAGAATTGAATTTTATGAGCAAATATTTTTCTTTTGAGTTACAGCATATAGAAAAACACACGGGTGCGCGCGCGGGAATATTTCACACTCCCCACGGCGACATACCCACGCCCGTTTATATGCCCGTCGGCACGCAGGCGACGGTCAAAGGCGTGCTCCCGAAGGACTTGAAGCAGGCGGGGAGCAGTATCATACTTTCCAACACGTACCACCTTTTCGAGCGGCCGGGCGACGAGCTGATTAAAAACGCCGGCGGGTTGCACAAATTCATGAATTGGGACGGCCCCATTTTGACGGATAGCGGCGGGTTTCAGGTCTTTTCGCTCGCCAAGCTGAATAAAATCACCGACGATGGGGTATATTTTAATTCGTCCATAGACGGCAGAAAACATTATTTCACACCCGAAAAGGCGATAGCCATTCAGGAAAACCTCGGCGCGGACATAATAATGGCGTTCGACGAGTGCAGCGAGTACGGCTTCACCCATGAGCAGGCGGAAGAGGCGATGAGGCGCACGGGCGTGTGGCTTGAAAGGTGCGCGGCCGCAAAGACCCGCCCAGACCAGGCGCTTTTCCCCATAGTGCAGGGAAATTTATATGCCGATCTGCGATTGCAGTCGCTGGAAATATGCAAGCGGTACGCGGCCGACGGCATAGCGATAGGCGGGCTTTCGGTGGGAGAGCCCAAGCCGCTCATGTACGAAATGCTCGATGTTCTCCGCCCTCACCTTCCCGAAGACGTGCCCCGCTATCTGATGGGCGTGGGCTCTCCGGATTGCCTTGTGGAGGGCGTAATGCGCGGGGTTGACATGTTCGATTGCGTGCTCGCCACCCGCATAGCGCGCAACGGCACGGCTTTCACCTCTCACGGCAAAGTAGTGGCGCGCAACGGCAAATACAAGGAAGATTTCACCCCGATAGACGACAATTGCTCCTGTTATTGTTGCGCGAATTACACAAAGGCGTATATCCGCCACCTCATAAACGTAAACGAAATGCTCTCCGCGATGTTGCTCAGCTTGCACAACATAACCTTTTTGCATAAGCTTATGGCGGACATGCGGGAGGCCATATTTGCAGACAGTCTCCCCGATTTCGCGGCGCGTTTCTATGCGGAATACGGCAAAATCTGATTTTTCACATTCGAGTTTGATAAGCGCATTTCAAAACGCTTGCCAAACGCGGGGATTTGTTATATACTTAAAAATGTAAAAATTTTCCGCACGGCCGTGTTTATAAGCCCTGCCGCGCCGGATACAAAAAATTTTCGGGAGTAAGAGTATGATATATAATCTTTTGGCAGAAAATCAACCGGCGAACAACAACAATTGGGTGTCCATCGCCCTCATCGTCGTGCTCGTCGTGGTGATGGTGGTTGTGATGCTCCTCATGAACAGGCGCAGTAAGAAACAGCGCCAGGAAGCGGAGGACATGATAAACGCCGTCAAACCCGGCAACAAGGTAAAGACGATAGGCGGCGTGTGCGGCATAGTGGTTGAAGTGGACGAGGAGGAAAACACCTTCGTCCTCGAAACGGGCAGCGAGACGAGCGGTAAATGCTATATGAAATTCGACAGGCAAGCCATTTTGCAGAGCGACGCGGTCGTAGACAAAACCGCCGCAAAGCCCGCCCAACCCGCCGCAGAGCCCTTTGAAGAACATTCCAAAGAGGAGCAGGCCGAAAAGCCTTCGGAAGAAGTCACGGCCGAAACGGCGGAAGAGGACAAAACGGAGTAATTTCCCCATAGCCGTACCCGGCGTTCTAAAAAGCAAGCCCCCCGCATAAGCTATAGCGATAATGCGGAGGGTATTTTCATGTATAAAAAGGCGGTTTTGCAGGTTGTCAAGGCGACGTGCGCGGCGGTTATATTTTCGCTGTTGTTCGCGCTCGCGTTTACGCTAATAATACATCTTGCGTCTCTTTCCGCGTCTGTGATAAAGCCCGTCAACCAGATATTCAAAATAATAGCCATAGCGGTGGGCGGCCTCATATTCATACGCGGGGAAAAGGGACTTGCAAAGGGCGCTGTATACGGCGTTTGCGCGGTGCTTTTCACCTATTTGCTGTTCTCGCTGATAGGCGGCTCGTTTGCCGTAAGCCCCGTCTTTGCGGCGGAAATCGTGCTTGGCGGCGCGGCGGGAGCCATCTCCGGCGTTATCGCCGTGAACATGGGCAGGTCATAAATAAAAATATTTGGCTTTTTTGCTTGATTTTTCTCTCCGCGTATTCTATAATTGAATAAACGTATAATCAAGGAGAAAGATTATGATAAAGACCATTGCCAAGCCCGCTGAAAAGAAGATCACCGGTTGCGGAGAGTGCAGAAGCACCTGCCAGTCGGCGTGCAAGACAAGTTGCACCGTCGGAAATCAGAGTTGTGAGAGAATAACGAGGGAAGAAAATCCCGAAAAAGCAGGCAAGTAATTTCAGATTATGACTTATGACGGGGGCGGACAGTTCCGCCCCCTATTAAGTTGCGAAAGACGACCGCGCGCAAAACATATGGCGTCGGCTTGATTTTTTCATATGGTACACCTTTTCAAATACAAAAATTTCAACTACATTTACGATTCCGGAAGCGGAAGCCTGCACGAATGCGACGATAAAACCTACGATTATCTTTCGTACAAGCTCGGCAAACCCGCAGATATTTCCCGCCTCACGCAAGGGGAAAGGGAGGAGATCGAGGGCGATTTGCAGGGGCTTAAAGACGCGGGACTGCTATTCAAAGAGGATACGCAAAGCCGCCCCGTCAAATCAAACGAGGTAAAGGCGCTGTGCATACATATCTGCCACGACTGCAACCTCCGTTGCCGCTATTGTTTTGCCGACGAGGGCGCGTACCACTCCCAAAGGGAGTTTATGAGCGAACAAACGGCTAAAAAAGCCATAGATTTCCTTATCGCAAACAGCGGAAACCGCAAGGTTCTGGAGGTGGATTTCTTCGGCGGCGAGCCCCTCATGTGCCTGCAGACCATAAAAAACGTAGTGTACTACGCCAAGCGGGAGGCGGCAAAGAAGGGCAAAAAATTCCTGTTCACCACGACGACAAACGCCCTTCTTTTAAATGACGACGCGATAAAATTTTTCAATGAGGAAATGGAAAATGTCGTTCTCTCCCTCGACGGCAGAAAGCAGGTGCACGACGCTATCAGAAAGACGGTAAACGGCAAGGGCAGTTACGACCTCGTAATAGACAACATAAAAAAATTCGTCAAAAGCCGCGGGGACAAGCACTACTACGTGCGCGGCACCTTCACCGCCAAGAACCTCGATTTTTCAAACGACGTAATATTTCTCGCCGAACAGGGGTTTGACAGCATCTCCATGGAGCCCGTCGTAACTGATATAGACGACCTGGCGATAAAGGAGGAGCATCTCCCCGCCATTTTGCGCGAGTATGAAAATCTCTGCGACAAATACCTCGAAAAGTACGAAAGGGGAGAGGGCTTCAATTTCTTCCACTTCAACGTGGATTTGGAGGGCGGGCCATGTCTATCCAAGCGCGTTTCGGCGTGCGGCGCGGGCAACGAGTACTTCTCCGTCGCGCCCAACGGCGACATATATCCCTGTCACCAATTCGTCGGCGACGAAAAATTCAAAATGGGCAACGTGTACGGGGGCAAATTGGACGGCGATATAAGAAATACTTTCGCTTCCAATTGCCTGTTTACTCGTAACAAGTGCGGCGATTGTTTCGCCCGCTATATCTGCAGCGGGGGTTGCAGTGCAAACAATTATCACTTCTGCGGGGATATGAACGAGCCCTACGGTATAACTTGCGAGATGATGAAAAAGCGCATCGAGTGCGGAATGCACGTGCTCGCCCGCAAAAAAGCGCTCCGCGAAGGGAACGGGCAAGAGGGTTGACGGCCCCGTGCAATTGCAAAACTTATGGTAATAGCCATAAAAAATTGCGGCAAAATGTGCGCGTGCACGCGCGATGCGTGCACGCGCACGCCGTATTTTTACCAAAAACACAAAAAAACGGCAAAGTAAAGCGCAAATTGCCGATAAAATAATTGACGGCTTGACCGTTTTTCGCTATAATAATAAGAGTTTTAGCATATTCGCGCAATTTCGGCGTGCGTAAAATTTGGGAGGAGGTTAAGATGGGTAAAGTAAAATCGGTTGTCATCACTGTAATACTTGCGCTGTGCATGGCAGTCGCGGCTTTTTTTGCGTTCATCTCGTTCCCCGTAGGAAAAATTCACAGGTTCAATTCGATTGCGAGCACTATACATCTCGGGGCGGAATACTCCGGTTATGCGTATACGACGGTCACCCCCAAGGGCGTTCTGACCGCCGAAGAATACAATTTGCTCGGCGAAGAGGATAAAACCGCGGACAAATACGTTCAAAGCGGAAGCTTCTACGTTGAAAAAGAGAAATACGACGACGTTGAGGCGCTCAAAGCGCAGGTTGCGTCGGACGCGGCCAAGCTCAACGCGCGCTTCGGGCAGAAGAGATACTCAAGCTATTCGGTCGCGGTGGAGGACGGGCTCGCGCTCAAAGTTTCGGTGCCCACCAACTACACCTACGCCGCATACAAGGGCTACGATACGTCCTCTTCGAGCAGCGATATTAACACGGCTTCGGCTGTTTTCGCTTCCATGCTCGCGGACGGCTCCTTAACCCTCAGGACTATAGACGAGACGATAACCTTAACATCCGATGAGGACGGCGGCGCTTCCTCGACGTATAACCCCCGCCCTGACGATCTGACGGACGAGGCGCTCACGCAGGACGGCGCAAAGACCTATCTTCTGACGGGCACGGATGACGCGGCCGACTATTTCAAAGGAGTAAAGGCGGGTCATTTCGGCACGCAGTATTCCATAACGTTCGATTTCACCGAAGCGGGCAGGGAAAAATTCGCAAAGGTTACGACCCGCGCCGCTTCGTCATCCGATCAGATATTATACTTCTTCGTCGGCGATACGCTTGTGCTCAGCTTCAACTGCACGTCCACGGTGGATGCGCCCTCGTTGAGCTTGCAGGCAGACTCCCTCGACACGGCGGAAAACGCGGCGATAACCCTCGATTCGGCGGTAAAGGGCAACTTCCTCGGGGCGGACTACAACGCGGTAAGCGAGGTGCTCGCGTCCACCGCTTCTGGCGGGGAAAACGCGGCCCTGTTCGCGTTCATCGCCTCGCTCATAGTTCTCGTCGCGCTGGTTGTGCTCTCGATTGTATTCTATAAAAAGTTGGGCATAGTCAACGCGATGATGGCGATAATTTCCGCGCTCGTGGAAGTTTACGCCTTGCAGATAATTTCCATACAGGTTACGTTTGCGGTCATTTTGACATGCTTTATCGGCGTGGGGGTTTTAATGGTATCCAACGCCATAGTATTTGCGGAAGTAAAACGGCTTGTCGGCACGGGCAGGACTATGCAGGCCTCGGTAAAGGAAGCGTACTCCAACGTGCTCATGTCGGTTACGGATATACACATAGTGCTTCTTGCGGCCGCGCTTTTGCTCGCGACCGTAGCCGTAGGGGAGCTTGCCGCTTGCGGTCTGATACTTTTAATTGCGGTTGTCGCTTCCTACGTGCTCTATTGGTTTACGAGGTTTATGTGGTATGTGATGAGCTCCCCCGTGCGCGATAAATTCGCCTTTGCGGGTCTCAAAAGGGTGGTGTACGAAGATGACTGAGAAAAAGGCTTCGTTTAAGATAAAACTATTTGCGATTATTTCCGCGGTTGTGCTCGCGGTGGGCATGGCCATCGGCACAGTCGGGCAATTCATATGGAACGGCTTTTTCAACTACGGCGACGAGTTTGCGCCCTATAAGAGCATAGTGGTAAGATATTCCTCGGCGGAGTTCACCGAGGACAGGGTTACGCCCGTATGCGAGGAAGCTTTGGAAGGCCTCGGCGGCTACACCGTGAGCAAGTCCGAAGCTCTGCGCGGCGGCGAGATAGTTTACAAATTCGACGCAACCGCCGACAGCGGTAAACTGCAACAGGCGGCGGACAAGATAAACGCCGCGCTCAACACCGTGACGGGCGAGGGGATAGCTCCTTTAAACGTCGCGTCGGTGCGCACGGGATCGATAGACGCGGGCGGCGCGCGTTCGCTGATATTCGCTTCCATCGCCATGAGCTCTGCGGCGGGGTTTGCGTTTATCTACTACATTTTCAGATACAAACTGCGCGCGGCATGCACGGCGCTTTTAGCCTCGCTCCATAACCTCGGGCTGTTTGTCGCGATAATAGCTATGACGCGTTTGCCCGT
>CANREQ010000028.1 GCA_947629695.1 uncultured Clostridia bacterium
AATTTATCCGAGAGTTTTTGTCATCGCTTGAAAGCACAATTCTAAAAATTTTGTTTTTGTTCCCTATGGGAAGTGCGGTTTACCTCGCGCCCTTTTTTTTGTGCAAATGAGGGGGCGGCGATTTATTCGCCGCCCCTTTTTGTGCAGAAGTGCGCGATGATCACTCCTCGCGCACTTCTGCACTGCTCCCGCTAAACGCATATAAGCGTCGCATAACATTGTTGCGCTGTGGCAACCCTCAGTCACATACGTCTTTGTATGCTCCTTCGGGTTATCCTCGCGCGCCTCGTTCTGCTCGCTTCTCTGCGTTTACTCACTTCGTAATTACAAGTTTATCCGAACTTTTTTTTAATAATTGCCGCTCCCGCAATTTAATGTGTTGTCATTCCGCGCGAGGGCACAAGCCCGACGCTTTGTAAAAAATACTTTTGCCTCGGCAAAAATATTTTCACAAACCGATTGAGAGTGCGAAGCACTCGATTGAGTGGAGGAATCCCCCTTGTGGTGGTAGGGAGCAACTTTGAAACGGCTTCCCCGCTTAGGACAGGGGGACCCATTCGGCGCGCTTCGCTTGCTCAGGGTGACGACCGAAGGCTGTCGCCGAATGGCGACTGAGGGGATAATTCCTCCCAAAGCAAAAGCGCCGCGGCATTGCAAATGCCGCGGCGCGTATCTTTTCTTTATCCGAAAATCCTTTTATCAAATCCGCACAAGCCGGATTTTATCCCAAAAGGCCTCTTTTTTGTCAATCCTCGCGCAAAATTTATCATTCGGCACAGTTTTTCTTCAAAGTTTCAAGGCATTCGGTGAGCTCTTCGGGTATCCTCGTCTTGATTGAGTTCGCGTAGTATCCCTCAATCTCCTCGGCCTCTTTCGCCCACTTTTGCTTGTCAACGGCGAGAATGGCGCGCAGATCTTCAATACCGAACTTCTTGCCATCGCCGATCTCGTAATCGAGGTCGGTCAAGTCGATGTCCTCGGCCTTGGGAACATACCCTATCGCCGTCTCATCGGCCCCGACGGTGCCGTCGCAACGGCGCAGGATCCACTCTAAAACGCGCATGTTGTCGCCGAAGCCGGGCCACATAAAGTTGCCGTTTTCGTCCTGTCTGAACCAGTTGACGTTGAAGATCTTCGGGGGGTCGCTCACTACCTTACCCATATCTATCCAATGCTTGAAGTAGTCGCCCATGTGATAACCTGCGAAGGGCTTCATCGCCATGGGGTCGTGACGGAGAACGCCCACTGCTCCCGTCGCGGCGGCCGTCGTTTCGGAGCTCATCGCCGAACCTATGAACACGCCGTGATTCCAATCGCGCGATTGATATACAAGGGGAGTGGTCGAGGCCCTTCTTCCGCCGAAGATAATGGCCGAAAGGGGCACGCCTTCCTTGGAGTCGAAGTCGGGCGATACGCACGGGCAGTTTCTCGCGGGTGCGGTAAAGCGGGAATTGGGGTGCGCCGCGTAGGTGGATTTATCCTTTTTATCGTACTTTTCGGGATTCCAGGGCTTGCCCGTCCAATCTATGCAATGCTCGGGCAGATTTTTGTTGAGGCCCTCCCACCAAACGGTCATATCGTCCGTATTGAGCGCGACGTTGGTAAAGATAGTGCCGCGCTTGGTCGCCGCCAAAGCGTTGGGGTTGGAGTGCTCGTTCGTGCCGGGGGCTACGCCGAAGAAGCCGTTTTCGGGGTTGACCGCCCAAAGCCTGCCGTCTTTGCCCACTCTTATCCAGGCAATATCGTCGCCCACGCACTCTATCTTGTATCCCTTTTCGAGGTAGTGCTTGGGGGGAATGAGCATTGCAAGGTTAGTCTTTCCGCAAGCGGAGGGGAAAGCCGCCGCCACGTATTTTTTGCTTCCGTCGGGGAATGTCACGCCCAAAATTAGCATGTGTTCCGCCATCCAGCCCTCGTTTTTGCCCAGGTACGAAGCTATGCGAAGGGCAAAACACTTCTTGCCGAGCAAAACGTTGCCGCCGTATGCGGAGTTGACCGAAATTATCGTGTTATCCTCGGGGAAGTGCATTATATATCTGTTTTCGGCCTCTACATTGCACTTTGCGTGGAAGCCTTTTATGAAATCCCCGTCCTTTCCGAGGGCCGCGATTACGTCTTTGCCCACCCTCGTCATTATTGCCATATTGAGTACGACGTAGATGGAATCGGTCACCTCTATGCCGTATTTTGCGAAATCGGAGCCTATAACGCCCATGGAATAGGGTATGACGTACATCGTCCTGCCCTTCATGGAGCCGCGCGCTATTTCGCGGCAGAGCTCATAGGCCTGTTTGGGGTCCATCCAATAATTTATGGGGCCCGCGTCCTCTTTGTTTTTGGTGCAGATAAATGTTCTGTCCTCAACGCGCGCCACGTCGTTTACCTTGGTGCGGTGAAGATAACAATCGGGCAGGAGAGATTGGTTGAGCTTGATAAGCTCCCCGCTTTCGACGGCTTCTTTTCTCAGCTCGTCAATCTGGTCCTGACTTCCGTCGATCCATACTACTTTATCAGGGCAACCGAGCGCCGCGCTTGCTTCTACGAAGTCAATTACCTTTTGGTTTTTTGTTGGTGACATAATGATCTCCTATAAAAGTATTCTCCTAGAAATCGACGGAGAAGCGAACTCCGGCCGCCGAAAAAGGAGTTTCCGACAAGATTTAATTTACCGATGCCGAAATAAAAAACGGCAACGTAATCCTCATCTTTTATTATAGCAAGGAATGGGGAAAATGGCAAATGTTTTTGAGTGGTTTGCTGCCGCTAAACGCATATAAGCGTCGCAATACTGTGTCAGGCTCCGCGCCGCTTTGGTCGTGTACGTCTATGTACACTCCCGTCGTCGTTTGCGCACTTCTCACACGGCGTAAGGGCAACGCCGTGTTCGGTCACCGTTCGCACGGGACGGAAGTGCTCACTCATCTCGCTTCGGCACGCACAGCGCTACTAGGCTGTGCTATGAAATGCCTTGCTCGTCCTTGTCTTGCTCGCTTCTATGCGTTTATAGACTTCGTAATTACAAATTTATCCGAACAAAATTGTAGTATTTACAGCTCCCGCAATTAAAAGTGTTGTCATTCCGCGCGAGGGCACAAGCCCGACGCTTTGTAGAAAATACTTTTGCCTCGGCAAAAATATTTTCACAAACCGATTGAGAGTGCGAAGCACTCGATTGAGTGGAGGAATCCCCCGTGTGGTGGTAGGGAGCAACGATGAAACGGCTTTCCCGCTCCAGACAGGGGGACCCGTTCGGCGCGCTTCGCTTGCTCAGGGTGACGACGTACATTGGCTCCCTTTAGTGCCAACGGCACCAAGGGGAGCTGTCTGCGGAGCAGACTGAGGGGATTATTTCCACACTCATGGCGACGGGGCGCACTTTCCCCGCTCTCGCGCGGGGTGCCGGCCGGCGGGGAGTTCCCTACATGACAAAATAAAGCGTGATAATACAAATTTATGTATTTTGTGCGCGGGCGGGTGCGGTATCATTGTAAAAAAGATATTTCGGACGGGCGCAATGACGGGTTATACCAAAAAAATTGCCGTGATCAAGCAGATTCAGCACGGTTTTTCATCGGACGGCGGCTCGCTTTCGGGCGTGGTCAAGGCCGAAACGTACGCGGGCTTTTTAAAGGTGGAGGCCTCGCTCATCAACTTCGCCCCGCTCAGCGAGGGCCGATACGTTTCGGGCATTTCCGACGGGCTCAAAACCGTCATATTCGAGGGCGGCGTGTACGAGGGGGAAAGCGATTTGAACCTCACCTACGGCTTTGCGTTTTTGGTGTGCTTCTGCAACGGCGGATGCCGGCCCATAGCCACCGCGGCGTGCGGCCAGATGGCGTGCGCCTTGCCCGATCTTAAGGAAGAAATGACCCGCCGCGAGGGCCCCGATAACGACAAAATAAATTCATCGGGAAGTAAACGGGCGGGGGCGCAAATCAAAGAGGCAGGGGGAAAGGACGAGGGCGCGGCCTACGACGACGAGGCCATTGCGCAGGTCAATTATTATGAATTGTCTGATGAAAACGGTGACGCTTTACGCGCGGATAAAACGCAAGAAAAAGGCGGGCTTGCGGGCGGCGAAAATGAAGAGGATTTTGGCCCTTTCAAGGAGCAGGAAAGCGGGTTAAACGGCACATATATAGGGGTCAACGGCAAAAAAGAGCAAAAAACGCCCCCTCGCAAAGCGCGCCGCAACGCACCTCCTTCAAGCGAAAAAGAGAGCGCGAAGGATAAGTTTACGGGCGGGGAAAAGGGAAAAGAGGCAAAGGAAAACGAGAGGCAAAACGGCGGGACAAAGGACGGCGCGGCGCAAAACATCGGCCCGCTGTCGGGCGGCGATTTTTACGGGCGCATGAGGCCGGATATCGAGAAGATATTTTCCTCCTATCCCAAGGAAGAGGGGCTGGAACGCGCGATGGAAGGCAGCCGCTGGGCGCGCATAGGCTACGGCAAAAACAGGTACTACGTTTTCGGGGTGCTCAGCGTGGAAGGCTCCCCACGGTACATATGCTACGGCGTGCCCTCCGCGGACGGCAAAAATCCGCCCTCCGGCCTCGGCGGATACGCCACATATTTCCCCGTTGCGGGCGGCGGTTATTGGATAATGTACCAGGACGCAAACACGGGCGTGAGCGTAAAAATTTCTTTGAATTGACGTGAAATAACCCCCGCGTCCGCGGCAAACGCCCGCGATATTTCAGCCCGGAAAATTTCGTCAAAAAGCGGCAAAGTCGGCAAAAATGGGACAAAATCCGACAAATACCGCGCTATTTCAGTCCCTTGAACGGCTTTAAAACGAGCATGTAATATATGGCGAACAGCGCGGAGACGAAGCAGACGGCCAGAAAGCACCTTTCGGCGGTCGCAGAGCCGAGGCAGAAAAAGGCGATCGGGTCGAAGCCCGTGAAGGCGTACACGCCCCCGCAAAGCCCTAAGATAACGAGGTTGAGGGTGCAGACGATACAAGTTAAGCGCATAGTAATATTACTATGTTCTTTTTTGCTTATTATTATGCCGTAAAACCGCCGCCCGCCCCGCCCCTCAAAAGGCGGCAAAAAGCGCGGAAGGCGCGGCTTAAAAAATAAAAAAGCGAAAAAAGGGAGCAAATTAAAAAACAAGCGCAAGAAAAAAGCCGCGCGCGCAAAAATTTTTGCGCGCGCGGCGAAGATGACCCACATAAAGGGGCATAAAAAATCACAGCACGATATTTTCCAGCACGAGTTTATCGAACTCCACCTTTTCGGCGAAGTCGCGGGGGATAAAGCGCACGGTATTGAACTTCGCGAAGTTGAAAATATGCGTCTTTAACAGCACGGGGGTGGCTATGTCAAGTTGCTCGCATATGTCCGCGAGGTAGTAAAAAAACTGCGAATAGGCGAACTTTTCCCGCCTTTCGTAAGTTACCTGCTTTATTATTTTCCCGTCCTTCAAAACTTTGGCCCAAATCCTGAACATATCAAAATTTTACTTTAATTTTGCCTAAAAGTAAACTACTTTGCGCCCGTTTATTGACAATATCCGCCCAATCGTATAAAATATTTGAAATAAGCGCGCGCGTGGGCGCGCAAACGGAGCATATTTATGAATACCCTGGAAAAGGACATTGTGACAATTTTGCGCTCGGATTCCCGCATATCCGCCGCCCGCCTCGCCTCGATGCTCGGCATAAAGACCGAAGAGTGCGAGGCCGCCGTTCAAAAGCTGGAAAGCGAGGGGACCATAGTCAAGTACACGGCGATAGTCAACGACGCGGAGGACGACCTCGTCGAAGCGCTCATCGAGGTAAAGGTCACTCCCCAGCGCGGCGCGGGGTTCGACAGCATAGCGAGGGAGATAGCCGGGCACGACGAGGTAAAAAACCTCTATCTCATGAGCGGCGGCTACGACCTCGCGGTGATAGTGGAGGGCAAGTCCTTAAAAAGCGTTTCGCGATTTGTCTCCGAAAGGATCTCCACCTATGACAGCGTGCTGTCCACCGCCACGCATTTCATCTTGAAAAAGTACAAGGTGGAGGGCGCGTTGATAAACAAGGACGGGGAAGAGGAAAGGCTTTCCGTCCAGCCCTGAAAACGGCGTGCCGTAAAAGATCATGAAAAGCTTTGTAAGCCGCCGCGCGGCCTCGCTGGAGCCGAGCGGCATAAGAAAATTTTTCGATATTGTGCAGAGTATGGAGGGCGCGATCTCCCTCGGCGTGGGCGAGCCCGATTTTGTCACGCCCTGGTACATACGCGACGCGGCGGTGCGCTCCATAAGGCGCGGGCAGACGCAGTACACGGGAAACCGCGGGCTTGCAGAGTTGCGCGAAAACATCTGCAGGTATTTAAAGGAGCGGTTTGACATAAATTCCTCGCCGGAACACACCATAGTGACCGTCGGGGCGAGCGAGGCGATAGATCTCACCCTGCGCGCCGTCTGCGAGGAGGGCGACGAGATCCTCGTGCCCCGCCCCTGCTACGTGTCCTACGCGCCCTCGGTGACGCTTGCGGGCGCAACCCCCGTCGCGGTGGAGTGCTCCCCGGCGGACGGGTTTATTTTAACGCCGGAAAATTTGGAGCGGGCGATAACCGAAAAGACCAAGGCTTTGATAATTTCCTACCCCAACAACCCCACCGGCGCGATAATGACGCGGGAGCAGACGGAGAGGATAATCCCCGTCATAGAAAAGCACGATCTTCTTGTCATTTCCGACGAAATTTACGCCGAACTTACATACGTGGGCAAGCACGTTTCCATAGCTTCGTTGGGCAATATGTCGGCACGTACCGTGGTTATCAACGGATTTTCCAAGGCCTTTGCGATGACGGGTTGGCGCATAGGATACGCCTGTGCGCCCGCGGAGATAGACGAGGCCATGTTCAAGATACACCAATACTGCATAATGTGCGCGCCGAGGATGAGCCAGCACGCCGCCCTCGCCGCGCTGCAGGAGGGATTTTCCGACGGGTTTTCCGTCGTGGAGCAGATGAGGGAGGAGTACGCCCGCCGCGGAAGATTTTTAGTAAACGCGTTCAACTCCCTGGGGCTGAAATGCTTCGAGCCGCGCGGCGCGTTTTACGCGTTCCCGTCGGTCGAAAGCACGGGGCTGGACGGCGAACGGTTCGCCACCCGCCTTTTGAAGGAACAGAAAGTCGCCGTCGTGCCGGGCGGGGCGTTCGGAGAGGCGGGAAAATATCACGTCCGCTGTTCCTATGCCACCTCGCAGGCCAACCTCACCGAGGCCATAGGGCGCATAGGCCGGTTTATGGAAGGCTTAAAATGAGATAAAATCCGACAAATAAGCTTTAAAAGAGGGCGCGACGCGGTCATATAAATTGACAAAGGCGACAAAAATATTTATAATAAGGTAAGAGGATTGCGGCTTTGGGGTAAAAAGCCGCGCCCTTTTGCCGCCTTGCGGTTAAAATGCGGGGCGGCGGGGGCAAATTCGACGGATAAAAAAGACAAATAATCATATTTAATTTTGCAAAGAGCAAAAAAGGGGTAAAAAATGGCAGAACAACGCTTGATAATGACGCAGAAAAACTACGACGATTTGGTTGCCGAGCTCGACAACCTCGTAAAGGTCAAGAGGCCGGAGATAATCGAGAGGATCGCCGAGGCGCGTTCCCACGGGGACCTTTCGGAAAACGCCGAGTACGACGCCGCGCGCGAGGAACAGCGCTCCAACGAGGGCAAGATAGCCGAGCTCGAGTATCAGATAAAGAACGCCGTCATACAGGAGGAGATAACCGACAACTCCTACGTGCACCTCGACAGCGTGGTTACCGTGTTCGACGAAGAGCTGGGCGAGGAGGAGGTTTACACCATAACCTCGGTTACCGACGTGGACGTAATGAACAACAAAATTTCCTCGGAATCCCCCGTGGGCGCGGCGCTTCTGCGCAAAAAAGAGGGGGACGAGGTCACGGTGGTATGCCCCGACGGGTCCTCATACAAGCTCAAAATACTCTCGATAAAGTAAGGTAAAATATGCAGGAAAATAATACGGCGCCCCTTTCCGAGGAAGAGGAGAGGGAAAAATTGGCGGAACAGGAGGCCATCCGCCGCGAAAAACTCGCAAAGCTCAAGGGCGAGGGGAACGATCCCTTCGTCAAGACGAAGTACACCGTTACGGCTTCGTCCGCCGCGATACGGGGCGATTTCGAGGGCTTTGAAGGGAAAGAAGTCAGCATTGCCGGCAGGCTTATGAGCCGCCGCATCATGGGAAAGGCGAGCTTTTGCCACATATCCGACAGAGACGGGCTGTTACAGATCTACGTCCGCCGCGATGACGTGGGCGAGGACGACTACGCTTCCTTCAAAAAGGATTACGACATAGGCGACATAGTCGGCGTGAGAGGCAAGATATTCAAGACGCAGACGGGAGAGATCTCCGTGCATTGCGACCATATAGAGATGCTCTCCAAAGCCCTCCGCCCGTTGCCCGAAAAGCAGCACGGATTAAAGGACGCGGACACCCGCTTCCGCCAGAGGGACCTCGACCTTATCGTCAATCCCGAGGTGCGCTCCACGTTCGTCATGCGCTCCCGCATAATGAAGGAGCTGAGGGCGTATCTCGACAATTTGGGCTACCTTGAAGTGGACACCCCCGTGCTCACCACGCTGGAAATAGGCGCGGCGGCGCGGCCCTTCAAAACCCACCACAACGCGCTTGATATAGATATGTATCTGCGCATAGAGACGGAGCTTTACTTAAAAAGGCTGATAGTCGGCGGGCTGGACAGGGTGTATGAGGTGGGGCGCATCTTCCGCAACGAGGGCATGGACGCCTTCCACAATCCCGAGTTTACGACGATAGAGATGTATCAGGCGTACACCGATTACTTCGGCATGATGGACCTGATAGAGGACCTCTACAAGACCGTGGCGGAGAAGGTGTGCGGCTCTTCCAAAATAACCTATCAGGGCACGGAGCTCGATTTGGGCGCGAAGTGGGAGAGGCTGACCATGAAGCAGGCCGTCAAAAAGTACTGCGGCGCGGACTACGACGGCTGGGCGGATGATGCGGCGGCGCGCGCATGCGCAAAGGAGCTCGGTTGCGACGTTCCCGAAGGGGAGAGCGCGACTAAGGGGCACGTGCTCATCGCGCTGTTCGACAAATTCGTGGAGGAAAATCTCATACAGCCTACGATAATTTACGATTATCCCGTGGAGAACTCCCCCCTGGCGAAGCGCAAACCGACGGACGCGGCTTTCACGGAGAGATTCGAGTATTTCATCTGCGCGCACGAGTTCGGCAACGCCTTTTCGGAGCTCAACGACCCCATAGACCAGAAGCAGAGGTTCGTAAAGCAGGTAGAGGAAAAGCGGCGCGCGGAGCCCGGTTGCAACGCGCAGGTTGACGAGGATTTCATCACGGCGCTGGAATACGGCCTGCCCCCGACGGGCGGCCTCGGAATGGGCGTGGACAGGCTTGTCATGCTCCTTACCGACAGCGCGACGATAAGGGACGTCATACTCTTCCCGACGATGAAACCCAAAAAATAAAAAACGGGCGCGGCTCGCGCATATTACGGGGTTAACGCGCAAAACTTATAATAAATTCAGGGCGAAAGATGCAGTACAGATACGAAATTTTGACGCAACTAAACAAGTACAAAGGCAAGGATAAGATCCGCCTTCACATGCCGGGGCACAAGAACGCGGGCGATTTCCGCTCCCACTTCCCCGTCGCCGGCATAGATTTTACCGAGCTGGATTTTTCCGACGATTTGCTCTGCCCTTCGGGCGTTATCGCAAAGGCGCAGGAGGACCTCGCGGCGATAGTGGGCGCGAAAAAGGCGTATATCACCACCGACGGCTCCACGAGCGGCATAATGAGCATGCTGTACGTGGCGGCGGGCTACGGCAACAAGATAATAGTGCCGCGCGCCTCGCACAAGAGCGTTTTCAACGCGTGCCGCCTGTTTAACCTCGAGCCCGTCATCGTTCAGGGGCCGGAGTCGGAGGGCGTTCTCACCCCTCCCCCCGCGGAGCTCATCGAAACGCTCATCGTAAACGACAGAAACATTTCGGGCATGATTATTACCTCGCCCGACTATTACGGCAATATCGCGCCGCTCGAAAGCTATGCGGCGGTGCTGAAAGAACACGGGCGTTTGCTCCTCGTTGACGGGGCGCACGGGGCGCATCTGTTTTTGGAAAAGGAGCGCGCGGGCTACGCGGGCCTATATGCCGACATGTGGGTGGACGGAGTGCATAAAAGCCTTCCCGCCCTCACGCAGGGCGCGCTCGTCTGCGTGGGCAACGAAGACCTTATCCCCCGCGCGGAAACAGCGCTTTCGATATTCCGCACCACGTCGCCCTCCTTCCCCGTTACGGCTTCGGTGGAGTACGCGGTCAAATATTTTGTCAACAACCCCAAACTGTTGGCGGCGGCAAAGGCGGCGGCGGAGGAATTCCGCGCCGGCTTGCAGGGCATAACGATATACCCCTCGGCCGATTGGACAAAGCTTGCGGTGGACTTCAAACCCCTCGGCATATCTCCCGCCGCCGCGCAGGAAATTCTCGAAAAGAAGGGGATATATCCCGAACTGAACGACGGCAGATATATACTATTCTACCTTTCGCCGTCGGTGGAAGCGGGCTGGCTGGGCGCGCTCAAAAACGCGTTGCTCTCCATAGCTTCCAACAAAAAGCTAAAGGGAACATACAAAAACCGCGCGGCTATACCCGTCGCGGAGAGGACGTACAGCTATCTGTATTCGCTCAAGAGCAGAAGCGAGTATATCCCGCTAAAAGAGGCGGAGGGCAGAATGTGCGCGGAAAACGCCGGCATCACTCCCCCCTGCCTGCCCGTTATAATCGCGGGCGAGATAATAACCAAACAGGCCGTTGACTTGCTCTCCAAGGCAGGCAAGACATTCGGGCTGTACGACGGAAAGATAAAGGTCGTGGCGAAATGAGGGGCTCGTTCGTCACCGTAGAGGGCTGCGAGGGCTCGGGCAAGAGCACGCAGATAAGGTTGCTTTCCGAAAAGCTCGCGGCGGACGGCGTGGATTTCCTCGTCACGCGGGAGCCGGGCGGAAGCGACGTGGCGGAACAGATCCGCTCCATAATTCTCGACGGGAAAAACTCCGCGATGTGCGACGAATGCGAGGCCTTGCTCTATGCGGCGGCGCGCGTGCAGCATCTCAAGGAGATAGTGGAACCCGCGCTTGAAAAGGGGAAGCTGGTCATCTGCGACAGGTATGTGGATTCTTCCCTCGCCTATCAGGGCGCGGCAAGAGGGCTTGGATACGGTTACGTGGAGACGATAAACGCCTACGCCCTCGAAAAGTGCCCGCCCGATCTGACGCTGTTTTTGAATATCTCCCCCAAGGCCGCTTTCGAGAGAAAGCACGGCGCGGACAAGGACGACAGGATAGAGTCTTTGGGGCTGGCCTTTCACGAAAAGGTGTATAAAGGATACCTGGGACTTTTGGATAAATACCCCCGAATATGCGCCGTCGAATGCGGCGGAAGCAAGTGGGAGACCAACGAAAGGATTTACTTGTTGCTCAAGGAAAAGGGCATAATCAAGTGACGCGCCGCGCGTAAAACGGGCGTGCGGCAGGCGCGGTGATTTTTATGGAAGAGCTTATCTTTTCAACCTCGGCATACGCTATACTTTCGGGCGATAAAGCCGCCGGAAGGCTGTCCCACGCGTATCTTGTCTACTACGCGGACGGAGCGAAGCTGAGGGAGGCGCTCAAGATTTTCGCCCTCGCATTTTTCGGTTGCACGCAGGAAGGCAGGGAGAGGCGGCTTGTGCTTTCGGAAGGTTTGCCCGATCTGAAAATCTACCCCGCGCCCGATAAAAAGCTCACCGTTGACATGGCGGCGGAAATAATCGCCGACGCATATTTAAAGCCCGTCGAGGGCGACAAAAAGCTGTATATAATAAGCGGGCTGGAGGACGCGAGCGCGCTCTTCCAGAACAAGCTTCTCAAGATTTTGGAGGAGCCGCCCGAAGGCGTTTACTTTCTCTTGGGCGCGGCCTCGCTTTCGCCGGTGCTCTCCACCGTGCTCTCGCGCGTGAAGAGGCTGGATATCCCTCCCTTTACCGGGGAGCAGATTTACGGGGCGCTGGAGCGCAGGGGAGAAAACCCCGGCAACGCGCGCGCGGCAAAGGCGTGCGGGGGAAGGCTGAGCGTGGCGGAGCGCATGCTCGGCGAAAATTGGTTTGCCTCGGTGTGCGCGGCCGCGGAAGAGATCTGCTCCGCCGGCAATGTAAAGGACGCGGTAAGGGCCGCGCTGAAAAACGGCGATTGCAAGTACGGCGGGGAGTTGCTCGCCCAGATGCAGAGGGTATATTTTGCGGAGCTGGAAAAATACGCGCGCAATCCCGATTATGCGGGCGCGCTTTCGCAGGGGGCGGTGGTTTACGCGCTGGGCAGGGTCAACAAGGCCTTTGCGGATATGAGGTTCAACGCAAACTTCCCCTCGCTGTTATACGATTTGGCGCTGACTGTGGCGCTGGAGAATGAAAAATGGTCAAAGTAGTAGGATGTAAATTCAAAAACGGCGGCAAACTCTATTATTTTGCCCCCGGCAAGGAAAAATACGAAAAGGACATGGGCGTCATCGTGGAGACGGCCAAGGGCAAGGAGTACGCGACCGTGGTCCTCCCCGGGGCGGAAGTGGAAGAGGAGAAGATCGTCCAGCCGCTCATGCCCGTTTTGAGGATAGCGACGGATAAGGACAGGGAGCAGATAAAGCGCAACGAAGAGCGCCGCCCCGAAGCCATGAAGATCGCCCAGCAAAAGGCGGACGCGCGCGGCCTGCAGATGAAGGTCATAGGTTGCGAGTTCGCGTTCGAGGGCAACAAAGTCGCGTTTTTTTTCTCGGCGGAAAACCGTGTGGATTTCAGGGAGCTCATAAAGGACCTCTCGGCGGCTTTCCATATGAGGATAGAGTTAAGGCAGGTGGGTATCCGCGACGAAATCAAGATAATGGGCGGCCTCGCCCCCTGCGGAAGGGAGTGCTGTTGCTCGAGTTGCATGAACGATTTCACCAAAGTCTCCATAAAAATGGCCAAAAACCAGGGGCTTTCTTTAAATCCCGGCAAAATATCGGGGCTGTGCGGAAGGCTCATGTGCTGCCTCGGCTACGAAAACGATTACTATGCCGAGGCGTACAAGCAAATGCCCAAGGTGGGAAGCGAGGTCGGCACCCCCGACGGCACGGGCACGGTTGTCAACATCAACATGCTCAAAATGGAAGTCAAGGTCAAGATAGAGCAGAAAGACACAGTCGTGTACCGCGATTACAAGCCCGGCGATCTCAAATTCAAGCGCACGGGGAACAATCGGGACGAGAAGGGCTCCAAAGAGGACGAAGCGGACGTAATAGTCGGCGACGACACAAATTATTGAAAATTTTTGCCTTTCCCTCTTTACAGTTTAAATTTTCCGTGATATAATCTTATATACAATCGGCATTGCCGAAGTCAAACGTAAAAAAATATGGAGGAGTATACTTATGGCACACGCAATATCTGATGAATGCGTAAGCTGCGGCGCATGTGCCGCTACCTGCCCCGTAAGCGCAATCAGCGAAGGACCCGATAAATACGTCGTAGATCCCGACGTTTGCATTGACTGCGGAGCTTGCGAAGACGGTTGCCCTACCGGCGCCATCAAGCCGCAGGACTGATCTAAGCGATAAAAAGGGCGGGACGGCAAGTTCCGCCCTTTTTGTATGGTGGAAAATGGTGAATTTAAACGCGGGCGAAGCTTTGGAAGAGCTGTTCGGCGAAAAAAAGATAATACAAAACGCCTCGCTGTACCGCTTTACATCGGACAGCATACTTTTGTCGCGCTTTGCGCGGGCAAAAAAGGGGGACAACGTCGCCGATTTCTGCGCCGGTTCGGGCGCGGTCGGCTATCATTTCCTCTGCCTCAACCCGCGCATTTCAAGCCTGACTCTCTTCGAAATGCAACCCTCGCTCGCGGACATGGCGGCGCGCACGGCGGAGATGAACGGCTTTGACGCAAAGGTCGCCGTCTGCCGCGTGCAGGATATAGGCAGGGAATACGACGGCGCTTTTTCGCTCATACTTTGCAATCCCCCCTACGAGCGCGGCGGCCCGGAAAATCTCTCCTACGAAAAGGCGGTTTGCCGCAAGGAAATAACCGTAACCATGGAGGAGATAATCGCCGTGTCGGCAAAAAAGCTGAAATTCGGCGGCAGATTGGACATCGTGCACCGCGCGGACAGGCTGGCGGAGTTATTCTACACCATGAAAAAGTACAACCTCGAGCCCAAGCGCATGCAACTTGTCAAGGGCAACGGGCAGAGCCCGCCCTACCTCGTCATGGCGGAGGGAGTCAAGGGCGGAAAACCCTCGCTGGAGATCCTCCCCACCTTTATCAACAACGCCGAAAACGGAGGAAGCACCAAATGATATATTTTGTCGCGACGCCCATAGGAAACCTCAAGGATATTTCCCTCCGCGCGCTGGAAACGCTTAAAGCTGTCGATGAAATTTTCTGCGAGGACACGCGGCATACGCTCAAGCTTCTGAACGCATACGATATAAAGAAGCCGCTCATCGCCTGCCATAAATTCAACGAGGCCTCGGCGGCGGAAAAAATAATAGCTTCCGCGCGCGCCGGCAAGCAGATAGCCGTCCTTTCGGATGCGGGCATGCCCGTCATATCCGACCCGGGCGGAGTGGTCTGCGCACGCCTGAAAAGCGAGGGCATAGCCTACACCGTCATTCCGGGCGCAAACGCCTTTTTGAGCGCGCTTGTGCTCTCGGCGTTCCCCTCGGCCCGCTTTGCGTTTATCGGCTTTTTGCCGGACAAAAAGGGGGAGAGGGAGCGGCTCTTGTCCCGCTATAAAAATTGCGACCTGACGCTGTGCTTTCACGTCGCCCCGCAGGACGTAGACGGCCATATATCCTCGATGTACGCCATTTTCGGGGACAGGCGCGCGTGCGCCGTGAGGGAGATAACCAAGCTTCACGAGGAGGCCGTAAACTTCACCCTTGCCCAAGGCCTTGCGGGCGAAAAGCGGGGGGAATACGTAATTATAGTGGAGGGCGCGGCAGAGGAGGAAAACCCCCTGAACGCCTTGCCCGCGCAGGAGCATATCAAACACTATATGGAGCTGGGCATGGACAAAAAAGAGGCGTTGAAGCAGGCGGCGAAGGACAGGGGCGTGCCCAAAAGCGAGCTGTATAAATTCACAGTTGACATATGAGATTTTTTGGTTTACAATAATTTTACGGGAGCGTAAGAAAAATGAAAGGAAAAGAAAAAGCGGCCGCAACGGCAAAGCCGGTAAAAGCCGACAAAAAGGACGTCGCAAAGACTGCGGAAGAAGCGCAGAAGATGACGATTTACGAGTACGAGGAAAAGTATGTCAAGAGGGAGAACACAAAGGGCGCAACGTTCGCCCTCAGGATGTTCGCCGTTCTTATCGGGCTGTTTTTCGTGTGGTGCCTGTTTTCCATATCCAAGACGATATGGGATATAAACAACTATGCGGGCTACGCGGCGGCGGGCGTCTCCGTCCTCATACTCATAATATTTTACATAGTGCCCGTCGTGAAGATTTTCAAGACCGATTACTTCGTCACCAATGTAAACTACAAGACGGCGGGCGCGGCAAAGCGCAAGAACAGACAGGTGCGCAGGCAGATCGCCGAAAAGATAGTGGACGTTTGCTCCAACGTGGCGGGCGTGGGCTGGTACGACAGCAGAACGGTAGAGCAGCTCGAAGCCGGGCTTAAGGCCAACGACGACGGGGTGATAAAAGAACAGCTCACCGCGCTTTACAGCGGCTCGGTCAAAAAGAGCGCGAAGGAGATAATCTTCAAATGCTCTATGAAGAGCGCGGCATATTCGGCGCTTTCGCAGAACAACAAGACGGACGCGCTTCTCGTCGCGGTCGTCAACCTGCAAATGATAAAGGACATAGTATTTTTGTACGGTTTCCGCCCCTCTGACACCCGCCTTGTGAGAATTTTCGGCGCGGTGCTGAGGAACGCGCTCGTCTCCTACGGGCTCGGCGGATTGAAGATAGGCAACGGCATTGCGCGTACAATGGGCGACGCGGCGCGCGGCATACCCATTTTGGGGACGGCCATATCCGTGCTTGTTGATAGCTCCGTGCAGGGGCTGACAAACGGAACGCTTACCGCCGTTATAGGATTCCAGACCATAAAATACCTCAATACCGAGTACAAACTGCAAAACATTTTGGACGGCGTAGAGGTTGCCGAAACCGTTGAGGAGCTGACCGAAACGTGTACGGAGTTGGAGAAGGAGTTGAAGAAGAGGAAGGGCGGCGCGGCCGCATAAATAGTAAAAAAGCGCGGGCATTCGCCCGCGCGTTTACTAAATTGGCGCGAGGATTTTATCCCGCGCCAATTTTGTGCTACCGCTAAACGCATATAAGCGTCGCTTGTTCACAAAAATCTCGGCAAGCCGTGCCTGCGATTTTTCGTGATTTTTAGGGGCTCTGCCCCTCGTTGCGCCATTTTTAAGGGCGCACGATAATATAATGGCGCAACTTCACTCTGCTGAGGCGCAGGTATGCGCAAATTGTGGCGCGCTAACGCAAAAGCGCGGTTTTGCTTGCGCCGTAAATTATTTAGGAACTACTCCGCGTCGCTTTCACCATATAGCGCCCTGAACCCGTAGGGTTAGGGGAGCTGTCGCCGAACGGCGACTGAGGGGTTAAAAATGTAACCCGATATTTAAAGTGTTGTCATTCCGACCGATTGAGGCGCGCCGAAAGGCCGCCGATTGAGTGGAGGAATCCCCCTT
>CANREQ010000029.1 GCA_947629695.1 uncultured Clostridia bacterium
TTGTGACAATATAAGCCAAAATAACGTATTGACGCACGCTCATATCATCCGCTATAATTGTGACGGAACAAGGAGGTGGCGCGTGCAGGATACCATGCTTTTGGACAGGCGCACAAAAGATCTTATTAGGGAATACGTGCCCGAAGGGGAAGTGCTTGAAAGCATAACTTGCTTTTTCTCGGTATTTGCCGACCCCACCCGCGTGAGGATGTTGTCCGCGCTCGCCATTTCGGAAATGTGCGTGACGGATCTGTCCCGCGTGCTGGAGATAAACCAGACGACCGTATCCCACCAGCTGAGGCTTTTGAAAAACCTCGGCATTGTAAAGAGCGAACGCACTGGGAAAATCATCACCTATTCCCTTGTAAACGACACGGTGAACGACGTAATGCTCAAGGGCGTGGAGTTTTTGGGCTGTTAAAAGTCAATTTTTACAAAAATAAATAGATTGCGGAAAAGAGCGACGTCGGTTTGCTCTTTTTTTGCGCTGTGTTATTGCAAAAAAATGAGTATGGTGGTATAATAAAAAAAGGTGCTATATGGACGTGATCAGGGAAAAACTCCGTCTTTTGCCCGATAACCCGGGCGTTTATATAATGTTGGATAAATATTCCAACGTCATCTATGTGGGCAAGGCGCGCGTGCTCAAAAACAGGGTGCGCCAATATTTCCACTCCTCGCCCAAGCCCGAAAAGGTCATGCAGATGGTGGCCAACGTGGCCGATTTCAACTATATAATCACCTCTTCGGAAATTGACGCGCTCGCGCTCGAAAACAATTTGATAAAGAAGTACAAGCCCAAGTACAACATACTTTTAAAGGACGACAAAACCTATCCTTATATCAAAGTGGACATGCGCGAAGATTTTCCCAACTTTTACGTCACGCGGCGCATAAATAAGGACGGGTGCAGATATTTCGGGCCCTTTATGGGCGGGATAAACTATAAAGATATTTTGGAAACCTGCCAGCTTGTCTACAATGTGCGGCTTTGCAGGACGGCGATAGGGGCAAAACCCAAGCGCGAATGTTTGAATTATCATATAAACAGGTGTTGCGCCCCCTGCGCCCATAAAATTTCCAAGGAAGAGTACGCCGAAAAGGTGCGCAAGGCCCTCGATTTTTTGGAGGGCGATTACAAACACGCCTATACCGCCCTCCGCGAGAAGATGCTTTCCGCCGCCGAGGGGGAAAATTTCGAGCTTGCGATAGATTATAAAAACAAGATGAACATGCTCTCCAAGCTGGAGGGCAAGAGGATAACTTCCATAAACAAGCCCATAGACGCGGATATAATTTCCTACGCGACGAACGGGCTGTATTCCGCGGTAAACGTGCTGATAACGCGAAACGGCATAATGCAGGGCGGCGCGTCCTATGCCCTCGACGAGGCGCACGTAAGCGACGGCGAGGCATTGACTTCCTTCATAACCCAATATTATTCCGTGCACGAGCCCCCTGCGGAACTCATAACAGACGGCTATTGCGAAAAACAATTATTGGAAGAGTTTTTCGGGCAAAAAGCGGGAAAGAGCGTTACAATAACGCTTGCAAAGCAGGGGATAAAGGCCGATTTGCTCAAAATGGCGGGTGAAAACGCGCGCGATTACCTTGAAAAGTCGATAGATAAGATACGGCATAAAGACGATATGACGATAAACGCGTGCAAGCGTTTGCAGGACCTGCTTTGCCTTTCGCGCTATCCGCGCAGAATGGAGTGCTACGATATTTCAAACGTCTCCGGCGTGGACAAAGTTGGCTCCATGGTCGTGTTTATAGACGGCGAGGCGGATAAATCTTCGTACAGGCGTTTCAAGATAAGGACGGTGGAGGGCGCGGACGATTTCGCTTCTTTGCGCGAGGTGCTGTTGCGCAGGCTTTCCAAGCTGGGCACCGAAGAAGAAAGTTCTTTTCCCAAACCCGATTTGATAGTCATAGACGGCGGCAAGGGTCAGCTTTCCGCCGTAAAGTGCATATTCGACGAGTTGGGTATTTCCGATATAGACCTCATTTCCATAGCCAAACAGGAAGAGGAAATATTCACCTTAAGCGGCGAGGAAAGCGTGAAGATCCCGCGCAACGATTACTCCCTGCGCATGGTACAGCGCATCCGCGACGAGTCTCACCGCTTCGCCATAACCTACTTCCGCAACATTCACTCAAAGCGCAATCTTGCAAGCGTTTTGGACGAAATCGAGGGCGTTGGCAAGCAAAAGCGCCTTGCTCTCATGAAAAAGTTTTCCAATTTGCAGAATATTTTGCAGGCGAGCGAAGAGGAAATAGCCTCAACCGAGGGCGTAGGACCCAAGCTCGCAAGTAAGATAAAGGAATATCTCAAAGAAAATCTATGATGAAAAAAGACGCGCTTAAGTGCTCGCTGATAGTTTCCGATTTCGACGGTACGCTGGCAAACTCCCAAAACGAGGTGAGCGAAGAAAACATTAAAGCCATAAACGGTTATATCTCCGCGGGCGGCATTTTTGCCGTGTGTACGGGCAGGATATTGCCGTCTATTTTGCCGCGCGTGCGCGAAATTGGCTTAAAGGGCCTCGTCATCGCGTGCCAGGGCTCCGTCATCGCCGACATCGCGAGCGGCAAAATTATACGCAACGTAAAGCTCGACAGCGTGCAGACGGCGGATATATGCGCCAAGCTCGAGTCCGTCGGCGCAAATGTGCAGGTGTTCACCGACGATGGCTTTTACACCGATATTCCCGCGGAGGCGGAACACCTCAAACTGTACGAAAAAATCACGGGCATAGACGCGATGCATACGGGCGGCATACCCGTTTCGGAATACGTCGCCCGCAACAAAATATCCTGCCAGAAGGTCGCAACGCTCGTAGCGGAGCAGGACCAGGCCGCGCTGTTTGAAAAATTGCAGATAATTTTCGGCGGAAAGTACGAAGTCACTTGCAGCGCAAAAGTGCTGATAGAGATTATCCCCGTGGGTGAAAACAAGGGCTCGGCACTGGCATTTCTCGCAGAGCACTATAAAATTCCCAAGGGAAAGGTGTGCGCGATAGGGGATAACTTAAACGATTTATCCATGCTCGAAGCCGCAGATTACGGCGTAGCGGTGGGGAATTGTTCCCCGTTATTGAGGGAAAAGGTCGCCTATTTGACCGTGACAAACGACGAAAACGCCGTCGCAAAGGTAATAAAAGACTACGGGTACGGCGCAAATGATTGAAATTCTTGCCCCCGCGGGCGATAAACAATGCGCCCTCGCCGCGATAAATGCGGGCGCGGACGCGATATATCTGGGACTCACCGCCTTTTCGGCGCGCTCTTCGGCGGGCAATTTCAACAGGGAAGAATTTGCCGAAATTTCCTCGCTCGCCCGCCTTTTCGGGGTCAAAATTTATGTGGCCATGAACACGATCGTCAAGCAAAACGAGCTTGAAGATTTCGTCAAAACCGCGATAGACGTCCATAACTCGGGCGCGGACGCGATAATTTTGCAGGATATTTACCTCGGCGCATATCTCAAAAAATGTTATCCGCAAATGGTTTTGCACCTTTCCACGCAGGCGGGCGTGTGCAACGGCTACGGCGCGCGCCTCGCAAAGGATTGCGGCTTTTCGCGCGTGATCGCCGCGAGGGAGACAAAGCTTGAAGATATTGCGGAGATTTCCCAAATAATCGAAACCGAGGCGTTCGTCCAGGGCGCGCTGTGCACCTGTTTTTCGGGTCAATGTTATTTGTCCTCCTTCGCCGGCGGAAACAGCGGTAACAGGGGGAAGTGCAAACAGCCCTGCCGCAAAAAATATTCCATAGACAGGGCGGGGTACGAAGAAAGCCGCTATGCGATTTCCCTTTCCGATTTGTCGGTGGGCGAAGATATTTCCAAACTGATAAACGCCGGCGTTACCTCTTTTAAAATAGAGGGGAGAATGCGCCGCCCCGAGTATGTCTCCGCGGCGGTGAAATATTACAAAAAATTGCTTGGAAAGGAGGACGCGTCAAGCGATTTATCCGCGCTCAGGCGGACCTACAACAGGGGGAATTATACCCGCGGTCTGGCGTTCGGACAGGGCAAAAATTTCATATCCGCGGCAGTGCAGGGGCATATCGGCGAGTACTGCGGAGTTGTGTCGGTAGTCGGCGGCAAGTATTTTTGCGAAAGCTTGCAAAAGTGCGGCGTCGGAGACGGATTCAAGATATTGCGGGAAGGAAGCGAGGTCGGCGGAGCGGCTTTTGCGGGCGAAGCAAAGGGCGGATTTTATCTCTCTTGTTCGGCAAAACTCAAAAACGGCGACAAGGTATTTATCACCACCGACGCGTCTTTGAACAAAGAATTGCTCGGTTTTGTCAGGCTTTACAATGTGAAAATTTCCGCCCGCGCAGAGGTGGGGAAGTCCTTTGAAGTTATCCTCAACGGCAAAAAGTACTCGTCGGATTTTACCGTCTGCCGCGCGCAGAACGCGCCCATTACGGAAAGCGATATAACCCGCTGTTTCGCAAAGACAGACGCATATAAATTTGCGGTCGGTTTCGGAGAAATTTATCTCGATGGCGACGCGTTTATAAGGATGTCCGATCTCAACCGTTTCCGCCGCGAAGTTTATCTTGATTTCTATAATGATTTAACGGCGTGCAAAAACGCGCGCATCGAAAAAACGCTTCCGTTGCCCAAAGAGAGCGCGGAGAGCGGCATACGTAAAACGGCGGTCATCGCGCGTGATCTGCGCGGCCTTTCCGCGGACGTCGGCATATTAAAACCCGACGATTATTACGGCGATTTTTACGGTCTTTGCTCGGGCTTTGAGGGCGAAAAATTTCTGTATCTTCCGCCCTATCTTTCGGGCGAAGAAATCGGGAGATTAAAACCCGCCATTTCGCGCTTCGACGGCATATATTGCGGGGGCAATTACTCCGTTTATCTCGCCGCGGAGCTCAATAAAAAGCTGTTTGCGGGCACGGGTTTCAACCTTTCCAACAGCGTCGCGCTCTCCTTTTTGAAGGCCGATTATTTCGCGATTTCCAAAGAGCTTACCTTGCGTGAGGCCGACTCGCTTATAAACGGCAAAAGTTTTTATCTAGCGGGTGGCGGGATACAGGTCATGGACCTTATCTATTGCCCCTTTTCAGAGACTTGTTCAACCTGCGACAAGCGCGATTTTTATATGCTTGAAGATGAAGAGGGCAGAAAGTTCCCCCTGCGCCGCTATGCCGTCGGCGCGTGTCGTTTCGAGCTGTTCAATTGCCGCAAATTGGCGGGAGAAATTCCCGCGTGCGGCCGCTTGTACGACCTCACTTGCGAAAGCTCCCCAAAAGAGGCCATGGCAATTTCAGACGATATCGAAAAGCTGAAAAATTATTACGGCGATTATACAAAGGGCCACGGGAAAAACCCCGTGCTTTGAGATATGGATCATAAGAGTACAGAAAAGCTGGAACTTAATAAAATTCTTGAAAGCTGTTCGGCTTACGCGGTGACCGAGGGAGGAAAGCGCTTCGTGCATACTCTCACACCGGTCGGCGATATGGGCGAAGTGCGCGCCCGCCTTACGTCAACCGCGGAGAGCGACAAGCTCTTGTTCCGCTACGGCCTTTCCGCGATAAGCTACTTTCCCGATATGACGGACGCGATCAAGCGGGCGGAAAAGGGTTCCTCGCTGTCCTGCGCGGAGCTGTTGGATATAAACAGCCTGCTCATATCCGCGCGCACCGCGTACGAAGAAATTTCCGGCGTTGACGACGGGAAAATTGTGCTGATGAAAAGGGCGGCGGCTCGGCTCCTTTTCGACAAGCGGCTGGAGGACGACATAGCCGACAAGATACTCTCGCCCGAACAGGTCAGCGACTATGCCAGCGACGCGCTGTTTTCCATACGCTCCAAAATAAGGAGCCTTAACGAAAAGATCCGTTCCACTTTGGCGGAGTACGCGTCGGGCAAGGACGCGCAATATCTCCGCGACAGCCTCGTCACAATCCGCGGCGACAGATACGTAATTCCCGTGAAAGCGGAGTATAAGAACAAGGTGAAGGGCCTCGTGCACGACCGCTCGCAATCGGGCGCGACATTTTTCATAGAGCCGGAGTATATTCTCAATTTAAACAACGAGTTGATAGCCTTGACGGTTGACGAAAAGGCGGAGGTAGAGCGAATTTTAAAGGAGCTTTCTTCTCGCGTCGGGGGGCTTGCCAAAAACCTTTTGACGGACGAAGAAGTCTTGGCGGAGATAGACGGCTGTTTTGCGCGCGCGCAATACGCTTATGCCCAAAAGGCGGTCTGCCCGCATATAAACAAGCGCGGATACGTAAAGATCGTCAAGGGGCGGCACCCGCTTATAGACGGTAAAAAAGTCGTGCCCGTAAGCGTGGAGCTCGGCAAAGATTACAACTTTCTTCTGCTAAGCGGCGCGAACACGGGCGGCAAGACGGTCACTTTGAAAATGATAGGCCTGTTCTGTCTTATGGCGGAGTGCGGGCTGTTTATACCCGCCGCCGAGGACACGGAAATATGCGCTTTCGGTAAGGTTTTCTGCGACGTGGGCGACAGCCAGAGCATCGAGGACAGCCTTTCCACCTTTTCCAGCCATATCACAAACGTCATTTCAATTTGCAAAGAGGCGGACGGCGACAGCCTCGTCCTTATAGACGAATTGGGCGGCGGCACCGACCCGGACGAGGGTCAGGCAATAGCCCGCGCCGTCTGCGAGCATTTGATTTCTCTGGGGTGCAGGGGGCTTATAACGACGCACTTTACGACATTTAAGGAAAGCGTTTACGATATGAGCGGCATAGAAAACGCCTCTATGGAGTTCGACAGCGACACGCTCCGCCCGCTGTACAGCATAAAAATCGGCCTCCCGGGTGCGAGCAACGCCCTCGCAATATCCCGCAGGTTGGGCATGGATAATGAAATCTTAAAACGCGCGGAAAGCTATCTGTCAGAGGGCGGCAGGGCGTTTGAAAACATCGTCCGCCTCGCGGAGGACAGCAGGCTTGAGGCGGCGCGCAAGCTCGCCCATGCGGAGGAGCTGGAAAGGGATTACAATAAGCGTTTGGCCGCAGTGGAAGAAGCGGAAAAGACGATTATAAAGGAGCGCGAAAAGTTGGGCGCTTCGGCGCGCGCGGAAAGCCGCAGGATAATAAACGAACGCACGGCGCGCGCGGAAGAGCTGTTAGAGGAGATAGAGGAGATTTTTTCCAAGGAGGAACTCAGCCAAGCCGACCTCATCAAAGCGCGCACTTTGAAAAACAAATTGGCGGACGAGGCATACGACGGCGAAAACTATTCCCCCGCGGTCGCCGATTTTACGGACGCGACTTTGCAAAATATCAATAAGGGAGCCGAAGTTTTCATAAAGACGTTGCAGACGCGCGGCATTGTGTCCTCCGTAAACGGCAAAAACGGAGAGGCGGAAATTTGCGTCGGAAGCCTGAAAACGCACGTAAAAATTTCGGATTTACAGCTCATTCGTCCCCGCCCCGCGAAACCGGGCGGGAAAAAGGAAGAAAAGAAGATAAGAGTGGTGCGCTCGTTCTCTCCCGCCGCGCCCGTTTTGGAGTTAAACGTCATAGGCCTGACCGTCCCCGAAGCGCTTGCGGAGGTGGACAATTTCCTCGATAAAGCCGTGACGGACAACCTGGAGCAGGTGAAGATCATTCACGGCGTGGGCACAGGCAAGCTGAGGACGGCGATAGGCGCGCACCTCAAGCGTTGCCGCCATGTGGACGGCTTCCGCGCCGGCAAATACGGAGAGGGCGAAATAGGCGTAACGATAGTCACCTTGAAATAGCGGCGTTATGCGGCGCACGGCGTTGTCATTTGTGCCGCGCCCGTAAAATATTATAGTAGTAAATACTATTTTGTTTTAGGGGTAAACTATTGAAAGGCAAGATAATTTCCATAACGGTAAACGTAACACTCTGTCTCATAGTCATGGTAACGTGCCTCGTGGGGTTTGTGGGGGGAAACGCAACGGCGGTGTCCTCCGACGGCGAAAACCTGTTTTACAGGGCGGATGAAAAGCCGCAAGGCGTGAGCTTTATGTTCAACGTCTATCAGAACACGGACAACGTTTACGCCATTTTGGATATTTTGGATGAATACGGCGCGAAGGCGACCTTTTTCCTCGGCGGGAGTTGGGCGGACGACAACGTTGACTGCGTGCGCGCGATCGCGGCGCGCGGGCACGAGGTAGGCTCCCACGGATACTTCCATAAGAGCCACGACAAGATGAATTACGAGCAGAATCTAGCCGAGATCCGCACCAGCGTAAAGCTTTTGAACGCAATTCTCGGCGCGGAAGTCAAATTATTCGCCCCGCCTTCGGGCGCATTCAACGATAACACCGTAAACGCGGCGGCCTCCCTCGGCTTAAAGACGGTGATGTGGAGCCGCGATACGATAGATTGGCGCGACAAAGACAGATCGCTGTGCTATTCGCGCGCCACCAAAAATCTGGAAACGGGCGAGTTTGTGCTGATGCATCCTATGGATGTAACGGTAAAAACTCTGCCGGATATATTAAATTACGTAAGAGAAAACGGTTTGAAAGCCGTCACCGTATCTTACAATATAGGAGAATAATGGTTCATTACAGACAATTGGAAAACGGCATCAGGCTGATAGTAAAGCAGATGAGCGGGCTTATGTCCGTATCCATGGGGATAATAGTCGGGACGGGCGCGTGCGTGGAGAGCGCCGCCGAGGACGGCATTTCCCACTTTATAGAGCACATGATGTTCAAAGGCACAAAAAAGCGCACGGCGTTTCAGATTTCGGACGAAATGGACGCCATAGGCGCGCAGGTAAACGCGTTTACGGGCAAGGATATGACCTGTTACTACGCAAAATCAACGTCGGGTCATGCGGCGGAAGCGTTTGAAATTCTCTCCGATTTATTCTTGAACAGCGTGTTCCCGGACGACGAGATGAAGCGCGAAAAGGGAGTGGTCGTAGAGGAGATAAGCATGAACGAGGATACGCCGGACGATCTCTGCCTCGACGTGCTCTCCAAGGCCTTCTTCGGCGCGGAAAATTACGGGCGCAACATCTTGGGAAGCAAGAAAAACGTGCGCTCCTTCACGCGGCGCAACATAGCCGATTACATGGCGGACAGGTACACGGCGGACAATATCGTGATTTCCATGGCGGGCAACATAGAAGTTTCCCTTGCGGAGGAGCTCGTGGAAAAATATTTCGGCAATTTACCCGCGACCAAGTGCGCGCAAAGGGATATGAACGTCTCCTTACAGGGCAAAAATCTCCACCGCAAAAAGGATATAGAACAGGTGCATATCGGCATAGCTTATCCTTCCATGAAGAGGTACGAAAGGCTCTACGACGCAACGCTGATTATGAATACCGTGCTCGGAGGGGGAATGTCCTCCCGCCTTTTCCAGACCGTGCGCGAAAAGTTGGGCCTCGCTTATACAGTTTATTCCTATCTTTCCTCGTATGAGCGGTCGGGCTGTCTCGTGGTCTATGCAGGCGTAAACGCAAAGGATTATATGAACTCCGTTTCGGCTATTTACGATTGCATAGAGAATATCAAAAAGAAGGATATGACAAAGGAGGAATTTGCCCGCGGCAAAGAGCAGATGCTTTCATCGTCCGTCTACGCGCAGGAGTCAACCAGCTCCCAGATGCTTTTGTACGGCAAGGAACTCATTTACAGCGGAAAAATTTACGACTTCGAGGAGAGGGTGAACAAGATAAATTCCGTCACTCTCGACGACGTTTTCGAGGCAATCGAATATAATTTCGACCCCAAGTACAAGGCGACGGCCATAATCGGCAATGTGGACAAGGCCCTGTCATGAGCCGGACTGTTTGCGGTTTTGCGCCCTTTTGCGACGAAAACAGCTCCGTTTTGATCCTGGGGAGTTTTCCATCGGTGCTAAGCCGTGCGAATAATTTTTATTACGGCAACCCCCGCAACGCGTTCTGGAAGATAATTGCGGATTTTTTCGGCGAAGAGTTGCCGAATACATTGGAGCAGAAGAAGTCATTATTGACAAATCACGGAATTGCACTGTGGGACGTCGTGACGAAATGTTGCGTAAAGGGCTCTCAGGACAGCACAATTTCCCATTACGAAGTGGCAAATTTGCGCGAAGTCTTTACAAAATCGCCCATAAAAGCTATAATTATAAACGGAAGCAGGGCGTATTCCATTTTCATAAAAAATTACGGCGGAATAAATCTGCCGGTGTACAAGCTCCCTTCCACAAGCCCCGCAAACACGAGGAGAAATGACGATGAGTGGTTCGCCGCTTTACGAAAAGCTTTCGGCACAGCTTAAAGATTGCGCGGAAGAGGAGTATGCAAAGTTTCACAGCGCGCTTTTGAAGGACGATAAAATCAAAGTGTTGGGCGTGCACGTGCCCACTCTACGCAAAATTGCCGCCGGATATGTGCATTGCATAGACGAGCTTTTGTCTATTCCCGACGATTATTACGAGATCACGTTCGTCAAACTACAAGCGGCGGCGCGTTTGCCCTATGAATCCTTTGTAGAATACGCCGATAAATGCGTTTCGCTGATAGACAATTGGGCTACGTGCGATTGCTTCACTCCCAAATGTATCGCGCAAAACAAGGCGGATTTTTATAAATACATACGCCGCTATTTATGCGACGGCAGGGAGTTTTACCAGCGTTTTGCGCTCACGACGCTTCTTCATTTCTATGTCGGGGAAGAGTGGGCTGATGAAATTATCTCCTGCCTGACGCTTGCGGACACGCAGATGTATTATGTGCATATGGCGGCGGCGTGGCTTACGGCGGAGATCATAATAAAGGATTTCGCCCGCGGCGTGGAATTTTTAAAGAGCGGCGCGCTGGATAAGCGCACGCACAACAAGGCGATAACAAAAGCTTGCGAAAGTTTTCGCCTCAGCGGCGATCAAAAGCAATATTTAAAAACATTGAAGAGATAAAATTATGGAAATCGTAAAACAACTTACCGATGAGTTCAGCCTCAAACCGGACCATGCGGAAAACGTGGTCAAACTTCTCGACGAAGGCAACACGATCCCCTTTATCGCGCGCTACCGCAAGGAGATGACGGGCGCGATAGACGATCAGCTTTTGCGCCGCTTTGCCGACAGGTACGAGTATCTCAAAAACCTCGAAAAGCGCAAGGGCGAGGTGTATGCGGCTATCGAAGAGCAGGGGAAAATGTCCGATGAAATTTCCGTTGCCATTTCGGCATGCGCTACGATGACGGAGATAGAGGACGTGTATCGTCCCTTCAGACAGAAGAAAAAGACGCGCGCCTCCGTCGCCGTCGAAAAGGGATTGCAACCCCTCGCCGATTTCATTCTCGCGCAGTCGGGCGACCCGTATGCGGAGGCGGCAAAGTACATAGACGAAGGTAAGGGCGTTTTATCCAAGGAGGAAGCCGTTCAGGGTGCGAAGGATATAATCGCCGAGATAGTTTCCGACAATGCGGAGCTGAGGAAGAAATTGCGCTCGCTTTACGAAAACCACGGGGAAATTCAAACCAAGCTGGTCAAAGACGACGGCAAAGGAACATACGACATGTATGCGGATTATGCCGAGCTTATTCCCGAAATCAAAAATCACAGGATACTCGCCATAAACCGCGGCGAAAAGGAAGAGTGTCTGAAGGTTAAAATAGCCTTCGACGCAGATATGGCAAAGCGCGTGTGCGCCGCAAAATACATAAAGAGCAAGGGCGCGTGCGCAGATATAATTTCCGAAGCCGTTTCGGACGGGTACGACAGGCTCATTCAACCCTCTGTCGAAAGGGAAGTGCGCGCAATACTCACCGACAAGGCGAGCGAGCAAGCCATAAGGATGTTCGAGGTCAACCTCCGCCCGCTTTTGTTACAGCCTCCCGTAAAGGGCAAGGTGACCCTCGGGCTCGACCCCGGTTACAGGACGGGCTGTAAAGTGGCGGTAGTTGACGAAACGGGCAAAGTGCTTGCCACCGACGTCATTTACCCCGTCCCGCCGCACAACAAAATAGAAGAAAGCAAGCAAAAAATCAAAAATCTCATAGCGAAATACGGGGTAAATCTCATATCCATAGGCAACGGCACGGCGGGCAAAGAGACCGAAATTTTCGTCGCCGAGCTCTTGAAAGAGGTGGACAGCGATATTTCCTATGCCGTAGTCAACGAGGCGGGTGCGTCCGTATATTCGGCAAGCCCTCTCGCAGTGGAGGAGTTCCCCGATTACGATTTGACTTTGCGCTCCGCCATATCGATAGCTCGCCGCCTGCAGGACCCGTTGGCGGAGCTCATCAAAATCGACCCCAAGTCCATAGGCGTGGGGCAATACCAGCACGACATGGATAAAAAGCGGCTGGACGCGGTTTTGGGCGGAGTTTTGGAAGATTGCGTCAACAGCGTCGGCGTTGACCTCAACACGGCGAGCGCGTATTTGCTTCGCTATGTCGCGGGATTAAACGCGGGCGTTGCAAAAAATATCGTGGCTTACCGCGAAGAGAACGGCAAATTCAGCGAGAGGAAGCAACTGTTGAAGGTCCCCAAGCTGGGCGCGAAGGCATATGAACAGTGCGCCGGCTTCTTGCGCATAACCGACGGCAAAAATATATTCGACAACACCGCGGTGCATCCCGAAAGCTATGAAAAGGCGGAAATGCTTTTGGCCCTTTTCGGATACACGGCGGAGGATGTAAAGAGCGGCAAATTGCGGGATATGGCCTCAAAGGTAAAAGAATACGGCGAGGAAAAGGCCGCCGCCCGTTGCGGATTGGATACGGCAACCATGAACGATATTGTGACGGAGCTCATGAAACCTGGCCGCGACATACGCGACAGCCTGCCCAAGCCTGTTCTCCGCAGGGATATAATGAGCATTGAAGATCTTCAGGTGGGAATGGTGGTTGATGGCTACGTGCGCAATGTAATAGACTTCGGGGCGTTTATAGATATAGGCGTACACCAGGACGGGCTCGTGCACGTATCGGAGATAACCGATAAATACATAAAGCACCCTTCGGACGTTTTAAAGGTGGGCCAGCGCGTGACGGCCGTCATAATAAGTCTCGATAAGCAGAAACAGCGCATAGGGCTGTCCATGAAGCAGGTCAAAAAACAGGCAACCGAGTCTTGACAAACTCCGCGCTTTGTTGTAAAATCAAAATATATCATTAAGGAGAAAAAAATTATGTTGGAAGAAATAGCCAAAATACTTTCGGAGCAACTCGGCGTACCTGCGTCCAAAATCACGCTTGAAAGCAAGATTGTGGACGACCTCGGCGCGGATTCCCTCGACGTTGTTGAGCTTTTGATGCAGCTTGAGGACAGCACGGGTAAAACCATTCCCGACGAAAAGGTTGCGGATATAAAGACGGTGGGCGACCTCGTAAAGACTTTGGAGTCGCTTTAATAAAATTTTAAATCCAAACCGCGGCCGCAGGAGATAATCCTGCGGCTTTTTGCCGCCTTGAATCTCACCTTACCGCCTTTACGGCATAAAATGATATTAAAAAGCATTTTTACGGGAGATGAGGTTTATGGCTTTTCTCAACATGGACGGGTGGTTGCAAGCGCTTATCGCGACGGTTTTTACCTGGGCGATGACTGCGGCGGGTGCGGCCCTCGTTTTTTTCTGCAAAAAAGTGGGTAAATCCGCCTTTTGCTTTATGATGTCCGGCGCGGCGGGGATAATGCTCGCATCGGCGTTTTTTTCTCTTCTTCTGCCCGCGCTGGAGCAGGGAGGGGATTATTCTTATATAGTCTTGACGGCGGGGTTTATTGCGGGCGGCTTTCTGATAATCGTTACCGACCTCGCGATAAACGCGCTCAACCGCGGGAAAGACGAAAAAAAACGCTCCTGTGCGGTAATGTGCATTGCGGTCACCGTCCACAACATTCCCGAAGGCCTGGCGGTGGGCGTGGCTTTCGGCGCGCTGTCCCAAGCGGGAGGGGTAGGCGCGGTTGCGGCCATAATGCTCGCCGTCGGCATAGGCATACAGAATTTTCCGGAGGGCATGTGCGTCGCGTTCCCCTTGCGCGCCAACGGTTGTTCGCGCTTCAAAAGCTTTCTCATAGGCCAATTTTCGGGAATGGTCGAGATTTTGGCCGGCGTTGTCGGCGCGGTTGCGGTCACGGTTGTAAGCGGCATTTTGCCCTTTGCCCTCGCCTTTTCCGCGGGAGCAATGGTCGCCGTCGTCTGTTCGGAACTAATTCCCGAAAGTTTTGCGGAAGATAAACTCAAAGCGACGATAGGGGTCATCCTCGGCTTTTCGCTTATGATGATACTCGACATAGCTTTCGGGTGAATAATTCGCGCCTATTGCGTACAAACTGAGGGTATGAATAACCGTCAAACAAACAGCCGTACCCCGCGGCCCTCGGCAGTGGTTATAGGCGGGAGCTCCGGGATAGGTTACGAGACGTGCGTGCGCCTCGTAAACAGGGGATGGAATGTCACCAACATTTCCCGCACGGCGTGCAATAACTCAAAAGTAAACAACATCTGCGCGGACGTTACAACGGGCTCTGACGCATACGACGCGATAAGCTCGACGGCCGATAAATTCGGCATAAGTGCGCTTATCTATTGCGCCGGCTTTTCCATGGCCGCGCCCATAGAGTACGCAAAAGAGAGCGATTACAAATACCTTTTCGAAGTGAATTTCTTCGGCGCGCTGAAATCCGTACAGGCGGCCGTTCCCCACATGAAAACGCGGGGCGGCAAAATCGTGCTTGTCGGCTCCATCGGGGGAGATCTTCCCATTCTCTACGACAGCTTTTATTCGTGCTCCAAGGCCGCGCTCGAAATGCTCGCAAGAGAGGCCAATGCGGAGTTGAATGCATACGGAATAAACGTATGCGCCCTTCTTCCGGGCGGCACGGCGACCAATTTCACCTACAAGCGCAAAATTTACACCGAGGACGAGAATAGGATTTACGCAAAGTCCGTAAACAAGGCCGTGGCGGCGCTTGCCAATATGGAGCAGAGCGGCATGAAACCCTCCCGCGTGGCGGAAGAAATATACAAAATCCTCATTTCGGACAAGCCGCCCATTATCCGCACGTGCGGGATGAAGAACAATATGATGAGGTTCGCTTCCCGCGTGATGCCCGAAAAACTAACGCTCCAGATAGATAAGAGGATGTTCAACCAATGAGAAAAGAAGTGGATCTGTCGAGGCGCGACGAGAGGGAGACATTATATAAAGGCGTAAAGCCGGGGGTGCGCAATGACAGGCAAGCATAAGGAAAATTACAACGAAAATTATTTAAGATATGTGCGCACGCAGGACCCGCCTACAAAGCATTTCAAAAATTGTGCGGCGGCTTTCGGCGTGGGCGGGCTGATCTGTTGCATTGGGCAGTTTTTCAGATATATGCTGGAATTCGCCGGCCTGTCGGGCGACGTGCTCGCGGGCTCCGTCTCCGTCATTCTGATATTTTTTGGCTGCCTTCTGACGGGACTCGGCGTTTACGACAGGATAGGCAGATACGCGGGCGCGGGCTCCATTGTGCCCATAACGGGCTTTGCAAACTCCGTTGCCTCGCCGGCGATAGAGTTTAAAACGGAGGGCTGGATCTACGGAATGGCGGCGAAGATGTTCACCGTCGCGGGCGCTATAATAGTTTTCGGCGTTTTCTCGGGCGTGCTCGTAGGCATAATATATTCCTTAATCTGATTTACCTGAGCCTTTGCGCCACGCAAAACCGGTGCATAACATAACATTTTCAACAGCGCATTTTTGTGTGAAATTTTTACAGAGGCACAATATATTGTGTATAAAATAAAAAATATTGCCAATATTTTGTTTTAAATTGTTGACAAACCTTTTTGCGTATGTTAATATAAACACACAAACGGGAAGCGCGCCGTAACTGACGAATTTTTGCGGAGTTACCGCAGGGAGCGGCGCGTTTGGAAAGTAGTCGTTCGTCTGGGCAATTTTACACGGTAATGTTGTAGATTGCCCCTTTTTTATCGGAGGAATTTGTCGTGGGCTTCGTCCATTCATTTGAGTCGTTCGGAACGGTTGACGGGCCCGGCATACGCTTTGTGGTTTTTCTTCAGGGCTGTCCGATGCGCTGTCTGTACTGTCACAATCCCGATACCTGGCCGGCGGGCGCGGGCAAAAGCTATACGGCCGAAGAGGTCGCGGCAAACGCGCTTAGGTACAAATCGTATTTCACCGGCGGCGGAGGGGTTACAATCTCCGGCGGGGAACCCATGCTTCAGGCGGAGTTTGTAACCGACATTTTCACGATTTTAAAGAAAAACGGCGTGCACACCGCGCTGGATACATCCGGGATCATGTACGGGCGGATAGATAAGCAGATATCCGAT
>CANREQ010000030.1 GCA_947629695.1 uncultured Clostridia bacterium
GGCGCTATAAGGTGAAAGCGGCGCGGAATATTTCCTAAATAATTTACGGCGCAAGCAGGGTTCCCCTGCGTTAGCGCGCCACAATTTGCGCATACCTGCGCCTCAGCGGGGTGAATGCCCGCGATTATATTATATGTGCGCCCTTAAAAATCGCGGGCAGAGGGGCAGAGCCCCTAAAACTCACGGAAAATCGCAGGGCGCGCATCCGCCCGAGATTTTCGTGAACACGCGACGCTTATATGCGTTTAGCGGGAGCAGTGCAAAGGCCGGGCGGCGGAGAAAACTCTCCGCCGCCCGGCCTTTGCACAGTAAAAAAGCGCCGCGCTTTTTTACTCCTCCTCATGCGGTTCGGGAAACTGCGCCTTATCATACTCAATCCCGTTCTTGTCGTAATAGTCCTTGATCGCGGCGCGTATGGCCTCTTCCGCAAGCACGGAACAGTGCATTTTATAGGCGGGAAGTCCGTCAAGCGCCTCGGCTACGGCCTTGTTGGTGAGCTCCAACGCCTGCGAAAGCGGCTTGCCCTTTATCATCTCCGTAGCCATAGATGAAGAGGCTATCGCGCTTCCGCACCCGAATGTGTTGAATTTCACGTCGGCTATTATCCCGTCGCGCACCTTGATATAGATCTTCATTATATCGCCGCACTTGGCGTTGCCGACTTCGCCTATTCCGTCCGCGTCGTCCAATTTCCCGACGTTGCGGGGGTTTGTAAAATGGTCCATGACCTTCTCGCTGTAAAGCATAATATCTCCTCGTAATTCAAAGCGTTAAAGCCGATTTTTATTCTTAAGAATAAAGTTTTCAAATCAAATGGGGGCGTTCGCCCTTTTCAAGCTCTTCCCAGACGGGCGAAATGGAGCGAAGATACTCCACCACCTTGGGCACCTGCTCTATTATGAAATCCATCTCCTCCGGTGTGTTGTACTCCGAAAGGCTGAGCCGCAAAGAGCCGTGCGCAACCTCGTGCGGAATGCCGAGCGCGAGCAAGACGTGGGAGGGATCGAGAGAGCCCGAAGTGCATGCCGAGCCGGAGGACGCGCAAATCCCCTTGGCGTCGAGAAGAAGGAGCAGGCTTTCGCCCTCTATTCCCTCGAAGCACATATTGACGTTGCCGGGGAGCCTTTCCTCCCGCATGCCGTTGAGCTTGGAGTGGGGTATGCGCGAAAGGCCCTCTATAAGCCTGTCGCGAAGGGCGGACATCTTACGCATATTTGCGTCCAGCTTTTCCACGGCCTCGCACAGAGCTTCCGCCATGGCGCTTATGCCCGCTATATTTTCGGTTCCCGCGCGCCTGCCCTTTTCCTGCGCGCCGCCCTCTATAAACGTCTTTAAAGGCACGCCCGTGCGGCAATATAGAAATCCGACGCCCTTGGGCCCGTGGAATTTGTGCGCGGAGGCCGAAAGCATGTCTATATTGTCCTTTACAACGTCAACGGGGATATGCCCGACGGCCTGTACCGCGTCCGTGTGGAAAAATATCTTGCGGCGGCGGCACACCTCGCCTATCTCTCTTATCGGAAGAACGGAGCCTATCTCGTTATTGGCGTACATGATTGTGACCAGCCCCGTATCGTCCCGTATAGCCTCTTCCACCTCTTTTGCCGAAACGCTCCCGTAGGAGTGCACATCCAGATACGTCACCTCGAAGCCCTCGCTTTCAAGCTTTTTGAGAGTATGGAGGACGGCGTGATGCTCAAACGCGGTGGATATTATATGCTTCTTGCCGCGGGAGAGCGCGGTGTATGCCGCGGAGCGTATTGCCTGGTTGTCCGCCTCGCTTCCGCCCGAAGTGAAATAAATTTCCGCAGGCTTTGCGTTTATACAGCGCGCCACCTTTTCGCGCGCCGTCTCAAGCGCTTCCTTTGCGATCTGCCCCACCGTGTGCAGTGAGGAGGGATTTCCGTAAACCTGTTTTAAATAGGGGGTCATCGCCGCTATCGCCCTGTCGCTCATCGCGGTGGTCGCGGCGTTATCCACATAAATAGTTTTTGCCATATGGTGTTTTTAATTCCTACCTGTTGACTATGATATTATTATAAAAAGTAATTCCTATTTTGTCAATAGGAATTGCACCGTCTTTTGAAATCTTATGAAAATATCCAAGCAATATCTTTCTTCCGCCTTGTTGCGCGGGGAAAAATCATTTCGCGCCCAAGAGATCGGAAAGCTTTTTTGATTTCAGAAAGCCCATTATCACTTCGTCGAGCTCCCGCCACAGCGGAAGGGACAGACAGCTTTCCGCGTTCTCGCACGTCATCTCTCCGTCGAGGCAGGAGACGGGCGCGAGGGAGCCCTCCGCCGCCGTTATGATCTCCGCCACGGTGTAGTCGCTTGCCGCCCGCGCGAGCACGTATCCGCCCGACTTACCGCGCGCGGAAAGTATGAGCCCCTTTTGCGACAGTTGCGCGACGGTGCTCTCCAGATATTTTTGCGATTCTTTCACCCTGTCCGCGATGTCCGCGAGGGAAATATAACCCTCACCAGCGTGCTGGGCAAGATCTATCATGACTTTCAAGGCATTCCTGCCCTTGGTGGTTATCATCATGGCTTGTTTTTTGCTTTACCCCCGTAATATGTGCCGCCGAATTTATTTTTATCCGCCGTATTCCATCATTTTTTCAACCGGCCTCACCGCGGCAAGGCGCAGTTTTTCATCCATCGTCATCTCTTCCCCGCCCTCGCCTTTGAGGCAGTTGTACACGTCCGCCAAAGTGACGGCCTTCATGTTGTGGCATACCAGATCCTTTGAAAGCGGGTAGAATTTTTTGTCCGGACAGGAGAATTGCAGATGCTCCACTATCGAATTTTCCGTGCCTATTATAAATTCCCGCGCGTCCGATCTTTCGGCATATTGCATTATGCCCGAGGTGGAACCGATGTAATCGGCGTGCTTAACCACGTCCGGGACGCACTCCGGATGGACCAATAGCAGGGCTTGGGGATGTTCCCTTTTTGCCTTGAGCACGTCCCCCTCGCCGACGCGAGCATGCGTGGGACAGCCGCCCGAAAGCAGTTTGAAATTTTTCTCGGGCACTTGGTTTTTGACATACGTGCCGAGGTTTATATCGGGTATGAAAAGTATGTCTTTTTGGGGTATCGCGCGGCAGATCTTAACGGCGGACGAGGAGGTGACGCACACGTCGGCGACGCTTTTAAGCTCCGCCGTGGTGTTTATATAGGCGACCACCGCATAGCCGGGGAACCTCTCTTTGACCTGTTCTATAAGCTCTTTATCCATCTGCTCGGCCATGGGACAGCCCGCCGTGGGATTGGCGAGATATACCCTCTTTTGCGGCGAGAGCATCTTGACGGCCTCCGCCATAAAGCGCACACCGCACATGATGACGTTTGAGTTGGGCGCGCTCTTTGCCTTTACGGCGAGCGCGTAGCTGTCGCCCACGAAATCGGCGACCTCGCAAACCGCCCGCGACATATAGCTGTGCGCGAGAATACAGGAATCCGTACTCTCCTTCAGCTTCAAAATTTTATTCTGTAAATCGGCTATAGTCATAATAATTCCTACCGTGTTTGTATGAATTATACAACAAACCCGCCCCGAGGTCAATTGATTGCGATAAAAATTTGAAATATCCGCGCTTTTGCCCGAAAGACGTGCGCTTCCGCAAAGAAAACACGTCCCCGCGCGCCGTTAAAAAAGCGCGCGGGGACGGCAAGAATAAATTTTACTTACAGCCTATTACGATAAAATCAGCTCTTTTTTGCGGCCGTCTTTTTAGCCGACGGCTTTTTGGCGGGTTTCTTGGTTGCGGCCGGGGGATTTTCCCCTTCCGCTTGGGGAGGAACGGGCACGTGGGATGTGTCGTTCGTCGCTTCCCTGAACGCCTTCCTGACGCGGGTGAGCTCCTTTTTCTGCTTTTTGAGCTCCTCTTCCGTGCTCTCGTGATAGGGGATTTCCAGAATTATCGCCTCAAAGGGGCGAAGATCGAAGGTGCACCTGTACGGCCTGCCGTTGCACAGTGTCTCTTCTGCCTCCACTTCCATGAGCGAACCGTCGGGATAGGTGGAGAATATCCTCTTGTACTTGCCGCTTACGGGCACGCCCACGCCGTAGTTGGGATAATTGACGGGCGTCATATTGCAGACAAACACCAAACCGTCGTTGTAATTCCAGGGGTTGCGGCGGATAAAGGCGAATATGGAGCGCTGTACGTCGCCGCTTTCTATCCACTCGAAGGAGCCGCTTCCCGTATCGTTATACAGCACGGGGCGGGATGTGTAGAGGTGAAGAAGGGCGCGGTAGCAATCCATTACGTCCCTGTGCCCGGGGTCGTCGCAGAGGTGCCAATCGAGGCTCTCTTTGTAATACCACTCGTTTTCCTGCGCGAAATCCTGGCCCATGAACAGCAGTTTTTTGCCCGGGTGACCCATCATCATGGTGTAGAAGCACTTCAACCCGCCGAACTTCGCCATTCTGTCTCCAGGCATCTTGGCGTACATGCTCCCCTTGCCGTAGACCACTTCGTCGTGGGAGAGCACCAGCATATAATGCTCGTTGAATATGTACTCGAAGGTGTGCGTCATCAGATAGTGATGATATTTCCTGTATACGGGGTCCTTTTTGATGTAGGAGAGGGTGTCGTTCATCCAACCCATGTTCCACTTCAGGCCGAAGCCGAGGCCGCCGTCCTTTGCGGGCGACGTTATGCCGTTTATTATGGAGGAATCCTCTGCAATTATAAACGCGTCCGTGCGGCTTCTAAGCACGCTGTTGAGGTGGCGGAAAAACTCGAAGCTTTCCAGGTTCCAATCCCCGCCGTCCTTGTTGGGCCGCCATTCGCTCCGCCCGAAGCTGGAATAGAGCATCGCGGCGACCGCGTCGGCGCGCAGTGCGTCGATATGGTATTTGTTCACCCAGAAAAACGCCGAAGCGATGAGGAAGTTGGACACTTCTTTCTTTCCCAAATCGAACGCCTTTGTGCCCCACTCTGGATATTCCGCGCGGAGAGGATCGGCGTATTCATACAGCGGCGTGCCGTCGAAGTTTGCCAGCCCGAAGTCGTCCTTGGGGAAATGCGCGGGCACCCAATCGAGGATAACGCCTATGCCGTGCTGGTGCATATAATCGACGAAATACATGAAATCCCACGGCGTTCCGTAGCGCGCGGTGGGGCAGAAATAACCCGTCACCTGATAGCCCCACGAAGGGTCGAAGGGATACTCGCAAATGCCCATTACCTCCACGTGCGTATAGCCCATATACTGCACGTACTCGCACAGCTCGTGCGCGAGGCGGCGGTAATCGAGGAATCTGTCCTCGTCCCACCACTTTTCAACGTCCTTTTTCCAGCTTCCGAGGTGCACTTCATAGACGGCCATGGGCTTTTCGAGATAGTTGGAGCCCTTCCTGTTCTTCATGTACTCGCCGTCGGCCCAGGGATAGGAATCGAGATTGACGACTATCGAAGCGTTTGCCGGCCTCTTTTCGCTTCCGTACTCGTAGGGGTCTATCTTGTAGACCTCGCTTCCGTCGGCGCGCACGATTAGGTATTTGTACTTGACTCCCTCGCACATGCCGGGGACGAACAACTCCCAAATGGCGTCGTCAACCTTCTCCATTATATCCCGCCACGGCGTCCAGCCGTTGCCGTCGGATACGACGCACACCGCCCGCGCGTTGGGAGCCCAGAGCACGAAATGCGTGCCCCAAACGCCGTTCACCTCGCGAAGGTGCGCACCCATCTTTTCATACAGCTCGTAATGCGTGCCATGATGAAACAGATATCTGTCATAATCGCTGAAAAACTTGTTTTCCATAAAAATTCCCCCGTATCTTTATATACTAAAATGGGCCGTAGACCCCAATATATAGCCTAATTAAAGCTTTTATAGTAGACGCAACCGCTCTTGGGAGCGAGCTTTAAAAACATCCTGCCGAAGCGCGTGGAGCACTCGTTTTCGTATACGCCAGGCTCCGCCCCCACGGTAAACGCGAGGCGCCAAAGCTGGGGATCTCTCCCGCAGATCCTCCACATGGGAACGTTGAGGCTGACTTCCTTCTCGCCGGAGTTTATCGCAATTACCGCGCTGTCCTCTTTGTCGAACCTGCCGTAGACGATATACCCGTTGCCCGCGTCCAGACTTATCAGCGAGCCGAGCCTTAAACAGTGCAGTTTTTTGCGGAGGGCGATCGCGCCCTTGTGCACGTCGTACACCTCCCAATCTTCCCTGCCCCAGGGATAGGTACGCCTGCTGTCGGGATCCGTCCAGCCCACCTGCCCCACTTCGTCGCCGTAGTAAATCGCGGGGCTACCCGGCCAGGTCATCTGAATGAGCACGGCGAGGTACAAAATGCGCTTGTCCACGCTCTCGCCCGCCGCCTCGCCGCCGAGGGAACGGAGCGTGCCCACCGTGCGGTTTGTGCGCGTCAGAAAGCGCGAATGGTCGTGGTTGGAAAGCTGGTTTATCGCGCAGTCGAGCGCGGGGCGGGTAAAGCGCGCCATGTTTTTGAACATGCTGTCGAAAAACGCCTTGCCGTCGTTGATCTTGCCGTAATCTATCGCCGTGGAATGCTTCTCCATGCCCGTGAGATACCACGTAACGGGTTCCATGAACGCGTCGTAATTCATTACAGAATCCCACTCGCCGCCCATAAACCACTTTTCGGGATCGCCGTAATGCTCGGCAAAGATGAAAGCTTCGGGGTTTGCCGCACGCACGCGGGAGGCAAATTGCTTCCAGAATTTATGGTTGAATTTCTCGCTGTGGCCGAGGTCGGCCGCTACGTCCAGCCTCCACCCGTCGGCGTTGTAGGGGGCGGATACCCACTTTTCGCCCACCTTTAAAATCTCTTCGGTGAGCTCCTCGCTCTTTTCATAGTTGAGTTTGGGCAAGGTCCTGTATCCCCACCAGCCCTCGTATTCGCTTCCCGCCTTGCGGGGATTTTTGAACTTGAAATAGCTCCTGTACGGGCTGTCCGCCGATTGGAACGCGCCCTTTGCGTAGCCCTCTTTGTCGAGGTAAACGCCCTCCCTGTCCATCCATTTATGGAAGGAACCGCAGTGGTTGAAAACGCCGTCCACGATAACTTTTATGCCTTGGGCGTGCATCTTTTCAACAAGCGAGGCAAAATACTCGTTGGATTTTTCGAGGTTGGTCCTGTCCGTTACCCTGCGTATATAGCGGGAAGCGTAGCCGTTGTGCTTCTCCCAGCCGAGCATCGCGTGGTCGCAATCGTTCTCTATCACGGCGAGGTGCGGATCGACGTAATCGTAATCCTGCGTATCGTACTTGTGGTTGGAGGGCGAGACGAACACGGGATTGAAGTACACCGCCTCTATCCCCAATTCTTTGAGGTAGCCGAGGTGTTGCTCCACGCCCTGCAAATCGCCGCCGTAGAAGCAGTTTACATCCAACAGCTCCGGAATTTTATACCAATCGTTTATCTTGCGCGAATGTCCCCCCGTATAATAATACTCGTTGTCGCACACGTCGTTTGAGGGATCGCCGTTGCAGAATCTGTCGCAGAAAATCTGGTAAAATACCCTGCCGCGCGCCCAGGGCGGAACCTTTAACCCGGGCACGAAGGAAAAATCGTACTCTTCCTGGTTGTTTGTGACGCACCCGAGGCGGTTGTAATACACCTCGTCGTCCTCGTCGGTTATCTTGAAGTAATATTTTACGGGTTTATCGCCGCAGACAAACGAAACCGTGAAAAAATCGAAGAAATCATCCCGCTTGTCCTTTGTCTTGGCAAGCGCCCTCACCCGTCCGTTTATGACGGCGTACACCTTGCGCACGTCGTTTTTGAGCGCGCGGAAGGTAAGCGTTACTCTATCGCCGGGCATAGGCTCGTAAGGGGTCTTGAAATTATCTGTCTCGTCGGTAAATAATGCCTGTCTGTTTATCATCTGAAAATTGTTCCGTTGTTTTTGATTTAACACTTGAATTATACCACCGCGCGTCAGTAAAGTCAATACGCCTTTTGTATTTCCGCGCCCATAAAATTAAGCCGTAAAATGTGCATTTTGCGATTGACTTGCTCCCGCCGTTGTGCTAATATTTTGTCCGTCAAAACAAACAAATCTTAAGGACGGCTTAAAATGCGGGATAAAAAGAGCGTTGCCGAAGTCGAAGAAAACGGCATAGCCAAGGCGGACGGGGAGCAAAACGCGGCCCCGGAGGCAAAAGAGGGCGAGCCCCACGCAGAGCAGATAAACGCGGACGGGCAAAGCGATAAAGACGGCCAAGGCGGGAGAGAAGCCAAGCAAAAGCGAAGCGTTTGGCAGACGGTAGCCTATTGGGTATTTTTGAATATCGGCACGCTGTGCGTCGCGGCGGGCGTGTACTTTTTCAAATCGACCAACCACTTCGCGACGGGCGGCGTGAGCGGCATATCCATAATCCTCGCGCCGTATATACCCTATCTGAAGCAATCCGACCTCGTGATGATAATAAACGTGCTTCTCCTTTTCGTGGGGCTTATCTTCCTCGGCAAAAAGGTCATAGTCAAAACAGTCTACTGCTCCATTGTCTATTCGGCGGAAAACATGCTGTTCGAAAGGCTGTTCCGCCTCGAAGCTCCTCTCACCGGGCAACCGTTTATGGAACTCGTCTACGCGATTTTATTGACGGGCATAGGGAGCGCGATAATTTTCAACTGCAAGGCCTCCTCGGGCGGGACGGATATAGTCGCGCTCATCTTAAAAAAGTACACCCGTATAGATACGGGTAAGGCGTTGCTTTTATCCGACCTCGTGATCGCCTGCTGTGCATTCACCTTCGGCATAGAGGCGGGGCTTTATTCCCTCCTCGGCCTGTTTGCAAAGGCGTTTGTGATAGACGGCGTAATCGAAAATATAGGAAAGAGCAAGTACATCACCGTCATCACCGCCTCGCCCGAGCCCGTCGGCAGATATATAATAGAGACGATGAAGCGCGACTACACCAGCTACAAGGCGACGGGCGGCTATACGGGCAATGAAAAAACCGTGATGATAACCGTATGCAAGCGCTCCGAAGCGCTGAGGCTGAAGGCGAAGGTCAAACAGCTTGACCCCACTTCCTTTATCATAATCACCGACGCAAACGAAATTCTCGGCAAGGGTTTCAGGGAATCGTAAAAGGGCGATTGACCCCGTAATATGCCGCAAACAAGGTAAATTTTTATATGTAAAGGCGGCGCGCCGTTTTGGCGCGCCGCCCACTGTTTTTTTAATTTATTTTTGAAGTTTGCCGCAAAAGCGCGGCCGCTTTCTTTACGCGTTCTTGACAAGCTCTACGGCTTTCTTTGTGGCTTCCTCGATCTCCGCGGGGGTGCCCTTCATCATCCAGCTTCCGCCGCAAGCGAGGATCTTGTCATATGCGAGATACTCCAAAATGTTGTCCGCGGAAATGCCGCCGGTGGGCATAATCTTGAGGTAGGGGAACGCCGCGCATATCGCCTTTATGGTCTTTAATCCGCCGTAGTTGGAAGCGGGGAAGAATTTAAGCGTCGTCAAGCCCTTTGCTATGGCCGCCATAGCCTCGGTGGGGGTAACTATGCCGGGCAGGTAGAGCATTCCGTGCTCCGCACAGCAATCCGCGACTTCTTCCGAAAAGCCGGGTGATACGATGAATTTGGAGCCCGCGGCAATAGCCTTTTCGCACTGCTCCCTGTTGATGACCGTGCCCGCGCCCACAAACATGTCGGGGAAATTCTTTACCGTAAGCTTGATGGCTTCCTCTGCGCACGCCGTGCGGAAGGTTATCTCCGCGCAGGGCAAACCGCCGTTTACGAGGGCCTGCATCTTGGGCAAAGTCTCTTCAAGCGTGTTGAGTACGACTACGGGTACTATTTTCATCTTTTTGATTTGTTCGAGTTTCTGTTCGTTGGTCATTTGGAAAGCCTCCTTGAGGGTTTATTTTTTCGTTCTTTGATTATATCACAAGCCGGAAGCGATTTCAAGGGGCTTTTTAAATATTTTGGATAAACTTTACTTTCCTTACCCGCCGCCCCGTATATCCCGAAAAGTTGACAGACGGCCTGATATCATGTATAATTTCATTGCTATGAAAGCCATGGAAAACCAAAGATTGAAAAAAGCGCTGAACCTTTCGCTGAAATTATGCGTCGCTGCCGCGGCGGTATGCGCGTTTTTGCTCACCTTTACGGTAAGCGACTATTACATATTCAACAGAATAAGCGAGTACGGCTTTTTCTTCTGCATGAGCCAATGGTTCAAAAAGGCGGGGCTCATTTTACTGTTGCTCGGCGCATTTTTCGGTTGCGCGGGTTGCCGGCAGATCGTGAAATACTTCCTGCCCCTGTTTGTCATTTTGAGCTGCGCCCTCTTCGGCGGGTTCTTCGGCGCGGCCCCCCAAGCCGTAACGACGGACGATATCATCTACCAATCGGTCAATTTATTCTTCCCAAAGTGGCTGAATATGACGCTGTTCTTTTTGCAGAACGCGCTGTACATAGCCTGTTGCACCCTTCTTTTCGTGCTCGACGGATTTAAAATAGGGGTCAAATCGCTTATAAGCCTCGGCTTTGCGATAATTGCCGCCCTGCCTTTGAACATTTTCGAAAACTTCTTCGATATAGATAACGTGCCCCAAGATTCTTTTTTGAGGTTTAAAAACTTCACAATCTGGCATCTTTTGGCGATAATTTTGCTCGTCGCCGTGACGGTGAGCCTGTATAACTTCCTCAAAAACAAGACGAAGGAGAGGCAGGACAAATATCTCGCCGCGATAGCTATAACCCTTTTGTTGCAATATCACTGCAAGGACAGCATGGTTTTGGGCGACGGGTATAACGTCTACCATACGATTTTCGCCTGCCTGCCGCTCTTTATCTGCAACATAGGCGTGTATGTCGCGAGCATTTCGGTTATCGCAAAGAAAAAGGTTCTGTATGCAATATCATTCTTCGTGCATGCCGTGGGCGCGCTGACCGTGTTCGTCTACTTCGGCAAGGACGAGATGAGCGACTACGGGATATTCTGCAGTTACTCCATTCTGTACTTCTGTCTGACGCACTGCCTTTTGTTTGCACTGTGCGTTCTGCCCACCGCGCTCAAGCACTACAAGTTCGCCATTAAAGATTGCATAATCCCGCTTATCTACTATTTTATAGTCATAGTGATAGCCTCAATCGCAAGCACGCTTGTATCCTACGCTTCCTCCCTCTGGACGACGGCGGACGGCGTACACCTGACCAAGCCGCTGACCCCCAACTACGCGTTCACGCAGGTAAATCCCCTGCCCTTCGACGTGCCCAACCTGATACCTTTGGGCGGAGCGTTTGCGTACATAAATCTGTTCTACGTAATATTGGTGTACATAGCTTACGTGTGCCTCTTCTTCGCGTTCTACGGCTTGTACAGGGCATATTTGCCCGCCTTTGCCGCGATAAAGGGCGCGATCGATAGGCGGAAGTCCGCAAGGGCGGAAGCTCTTTCAACCGTACAAGAGGGAGAGCTGCAAGCCGAAGCCGCGGCAGCGGAGGACGATGAGAGCGACGAAAAAGAAGATTGAAAGCATACGGACGCTTTTCCGCAAAAATGAGAAAATCGCGCCGGCCTAAAATAAAGGTCGGCGCGATTTTCGTTTATCGCCGCTTCCGCTCAGTGCATTTCCGCAGTGGCTTCGCGGTTCTTCTCCTTATCCTTCTTCCCGCCCGAGAGCATGAGTCCGCGGCCGGTTATCATCGGGGAGATGATGAGCCATATGCAGGCGAGCGCGACGAGCACGTAGATGGTTATCGAGCCCGCGGTGCGCGCACCGCCGAATATCCAGCCGACGAGGTTGAAATTGAAGATGCCGAAAAGCCCCCAATTTAGCCCGCCGACTATGGCGAGTATATAACTTAAGACGTTGAAAAATACCATAAAACCTCTCCTTTTTAAGTCTTATGATAAGTTTGCGCCCTTTGCCTGAAATTATGCGGCTTGCGCCCTTGTCCCGGAATTTAACCCGTATAATGCGGGTCGGCGCAGAAAATCGCGGCGCAGTTTGAACTGCTTTCTTCCGCCTTGACCTTTTCCGAAATTTCCACGCCGCAGATTATCAGCACCTCGCCGCCGTCGCACACCAACGGAATGCGGCCGCGCAGGCTTTGGGGGATCTTTTTGTCCGTGAAATAATCGGAAAGGCTGACATGACCCCCGCCGAATTTGAGGAATTTATCTCCCTTTTGCCGCGTGCGCACTACCGCGCCCTGCGGGATCTTATCGCAATCGAAATACAGCGCCTTTTCGCCCCTTGCCTTTTGCCCGTCCGCCTCTGTTTTGCCCTTTGCGGAATAAAAACCGCCGCACCTTACTATGCGCGCCACGCCGAATGGGGAAAGCGGGGTTTTTTCATCCAGCCAATCGGAAAACAAAACCTCGCCGCATGTTTCCCCTTCAACGCTTATGGCGACGCCCGCATCTTCCTTTACGGCGGCGAGGCCCAAAAAGAAAAATTTTTTGCCGCTCGAAGCGCCCTGCAATGCGAAAAGCCTGTCGAGATGCTCCGAAGTGTAGTCTATGCGGCGGAATTTTCCGGCAATTATCCGCGCCGCCGCCCGCCTGAAAATAACCCTTTCCGCGCACGGCTTTATAAGGTAATTGTCCTCGCCGCGGCAATAGATCAAGCCGTCCGAAAGGCGTGTGAAATATTCCTCGTCCTCGCGCGCAAGGCGGGAAAAGCGGAAAATCGCCTCCGCCGCGCCCGGCACCGCCTCTTCGAGATTGGGCAAAACGCCCAAGCGTATCTTGTTGCGGGTGTAATCTGCCGTCGCGTTTGTGCTGTCGGTGACATAGGGTATATCGTTTTCCGCAATATAATCGTCTATCTCCCGCCGGGTGCAGGCGATGAGCGGGCGTATAAGCCCCAAAGAGGGCTCGTCGCCTATTCCGCGCATGCCCGAAAGGGAAGTGCCCCTCGCCAAATTGAACAAGACCGTCTCCGCGTTGTCGCTAAGGTGGTGCGCCGTGGCGATGAAGTCGGCCCCCTCTTCAAGCGTCCGCCTGTAACAGTCCAGCCGCCATTTGCGCGCGGAATTTTCATCGTGGAATTTGCCCTCTTCCGCCTTGAAAAAGCGCAATTTTATCCCGTTGGCCCCGCAATATGCCTTGACGAACGCGCTGTCGCGCTCGCTCTCTTCGCCGCGCATGGAGTGGTCGCAGTTGAGGGCCGACACCTCTATCCCGTATTGCGAGGCATGCGTAAAGGCATAGTGCAAAAGCGCCATGCTGTCCCTTCCGCCCGATACGGCGACGCATATTTTTTTGCCCGCGTATTTTAAGAGATCCACCCTCATTTCACACCTGTAACCAACCGTCGGCCGGTTTTATATCTTGGCGACCCCGCTTTCTCTTGCGGCCTTGGCCACCGCTTTGGCGACCGCCTCGTGCGCGCGTTTATCGTAAGCGTAGGGAAGAATGTAATCGCGCGTAAGCTCCTCATCCTTTACGCAGCCCGCTATACCGTGGGCGGCCGCGAGCATCATATCGAAATTGACTGTGCTTGCGCGCACGTCCAGCGCGCCGCGGAAGAGCCCGGGGAACACCAACACGTTGTTTATCTGGTTGGGGTACTGCGAGGAGCCCGTGCCGTGTATGAACGCGCCCGCCGCTTTGGCTTCCTCTATGGATATTTCGGGCACGGGGTTCGCGCACGTGAAGAGTATGGGTTTGTCCGCCATGGAGCGCACCATTTCCCCCGTCACGCAGTTTGCCACGGATACGCCTATAAATACGTCCGCGCCCGCCATGGCTTCTTTAAGCCCGCCCTTTATCTTGCCGCGGTTGGTGAGGTGCGAAAGCTCCTTCTTCGCGGGGTTGAGACGGGGGTCGCCCTCGCATATTATCCCCACGCTGTCGCAAACGATTATATCCTTTACGCCGCAATTCAGAAGGAATTTGGCAATCGCGACGCCCGCCGCGCCCGCGCCGTTTATAACCACTTTAATATCGCTCATCTGCTTTTTTGCGAGCTTGAGCGCGTTTATCAACGCGGCCGTCGCAACTATCGCCGTGCCGTGTTGGTCGTCGTGGAACACGGGAATGTCCAGCTCCTCTTTGAGCCTCGTCTCAATCTCGAAACAGCGGGGCGCGGAAATATCCTCGAGGTTTATCCCGCCGAAACTCCCGGCGAGCAATTTGATGGTTTTGATGATCTCCTCCGTGTCCTTGGAGCGTATGCAAAGGGGATACGCGTCCACGTCGCCGAAAGCCTTGAACAGCGCGCATTTGCCCTCCATTACGGGCATACCCGCCTCCGGGCCTATGTCACCGAGGCCGAGGACGGCCGTCCCGTCTGTTATGACGGGCACGGTGTTCCACCGCCTCGTCAAAGTAAAGCTCTTTTCGGGGTCGGCCTGTATTGCGAGGCAGGGCTCCGCGACGCCCGGCGTATAGGCAAGCGACAGCTTTTCGCGCGTGTCAACTTCCACGCGGGGGACGGTTTCTATCTTCCCCTTCCACTCTTCGTGCATTTTCAGCGATTGTTCTCTTATGTTCATACGTTACCTCCGTAAATTTTCCTCATTGTTTTTGGGGAGATCACTCCTCCCTGACGCGGTTGTCCGTGCACGTCACGCGGAAATATTTAAACGTCGCGGATCCCACGCTATCCTCCGTAGAACGGGCATATATGCCCACCTTTGCGCCTGTCCACACCCCGCGCGACGCGGTGAACACGTGCGTAAACGCCCTGCCGCCGAGGGAGAATTTGTAGGTGAGTTTATCCGGCTTTGCGAATTTTGCGGAGAGGCGGAAATCGACGTACTTTTCGTCGTAAAGCTGGCTCCTCGCAAGCGTTTCGTCCTCGTCGCCGCCTATTGCGCCCTTGCGGATCTCGATATAATTGTTGCCCTCCCGCCTGACTACGCAGACGTAGGCGTACTCCCTGCCGAAAACGACAAACCCCGCCTCGTCGCCGTCGAAGCGCAAGTCCAGCTTGCAGCGCGCGCTCACCGAAAAATTGCGGTATTGCACCTTTTGCAAAAACAGTTGGGGGAGGTCCGAAAGCGCCGCGCGCGGATAGGTTATGCAGTTGAGCTTGAGGCCGTGGCGCATCTCATACAGTCCCTTTTTGGCGGGCGTCTGCCAGACTTTGGATATGTCCGCGCCGTCGAACTCGTCGCACGGTTCTATTTTATAACCCGTGGCTATATCCACAGGATAATCGCCGCCGGATACGGGACTGCCCGCAATGTTGCCGTCCCCCGCGTCGCCCAATAGCGGCCAATCGTCGCGCCAGACGACGGGTTGCAGGTGCACCACCCGCCCGTATGCGTCCATGTCCTGGAAGTGCATAAACGCCCAACGCGCGCCCTTGTCGTCGAGGTCTATCAAAGCCCCCTGGTGCGGCCCGTTTATGGGAGAATCGCCCTGCGTCATGACTATTTTCGTCTCGTAATTCCCGTAAATTTTGTTGGAGCGGAGCGCAACCTGCCAGCCCGTCCTCACCCCGCCGGCGGGCGCGAGAATGTAAAAATATTTGCCCTTTTTGTAGAATTTGGGGCCCTCTATCTTGGGGGCGAGGTCCGTGCCGTCGTAAATTATCCTGTACTTGTCCGCCGTGCGCGTCAAGTCCCCGTCCGTTTCGAACACGGCAAGTTTGGAGTTAAATCCTATCCTGCTCTTGACAAACGCAAAGACGACATAGCACTTCCCGCCCTCCCATATGGGGCAGGGGTCCTCGAAGCCCGCGCCCTTCAAAAGGGGGCGCAGGGGCGACCACTTACCGTAAATATCCGCCGTTTCGGATACGTAAATGCCTTCGTCGGGGAAGGGAATAAGGCAATAGAATTTGCCGCCGTTGAAGCGCAGGGAAGGCGCCCACGCGCCCTCGCCGTGGCGGACTTTATCAAACTTTTCAAAAGGCAGACTTTCCAGAACGTAATTCACCAGCTCCCACTCGACGAGGTTCTTGGAGTGGAGCACGGGCACGCCGGGGACGTGGTTAAAGCTCGAGGCGACCATGAAAAAATCATCGCCGACGCGTATTACGTCCGGGTCGGAATAGTCGGATAGCAGCACGGGATTTTCGTATTGCATGATTTTCCCTCCGTTTACCGTTAAATATTAGCACAAACCGCGGAAAAAATCAATATTTAAAGGGCAAAACTTGAGCACATTGCGCATTTTGTGTAGGTTTGTCAAACATATGAGACGGGGTTGGGAGAAAAAATCAGTGCAAGAGGCCGTCGCGTAGATAGTCTAAG
>CANREQ010000031.1 GCA_947629695.1 uncultured Clostridia bacterium
TTCAGCCAATCCGTCCCCGGATATGAGAACTTTGTCGAGCCCGTATGTATGCGCCTGCCCGTCATAGACAAAGTTTTCGCTTTCAATTTCCAAATTTATCGGCCGCTTTTGTACGGTAATCTTGCCGAAGTCCTGCACTATGTCGTAATTGTATGTGATAGGCGCGCCTGCTGCCGACATTATTGTGGACGTGGATTTAATCTCGTACTCGCCCGCGTTTGTCGCGGATAAAATGTTGCCCAGCTGCAATGTATGCCCTTCAGCCAATCCGTCCCCGGATATGAGAACTTTATCGAGCCCGTATGTATGAGCCTGCCCGTCATAGACAAAGTTTTCGGCCTCTATTTTCAAAGTTATAGGCCGCTTTTGTATAATAACTTTACCGTAGACTTTTTCAATCTCGTAATTTGCGGTCACATCCGCGCCGTCGCCGTCCGAAACGCCTATGGAAATGTTGTTTGTGTATCCGCTCTGGCTGGCGTTTGTAAAGCTCATCGGGACAACGCTGTACAGGCTGTGCCCTTCAACCAGCTCGCCCTCTTTCAAGCTGATGTACTCAGAGCCGTAAGTATGCGTTTTGCCGTCGTAAACCACGGTATCCGAAGAGGTCTCCGCCGTTATAGGCCGCGGGTTTACGGTTATTTCGCCGTACTCGAAATGCAAGTCGTAAAACTTTGTCACGTCCTCCCCGCTTTCGTTCGTCACAATGCAGGAAAGCGCGGTGTTTTCCACGGTGGAGGCGTTGACGACTTCGGGCACGGTTATTTTGAGAGTGTCGCCCTTTGCCGGCTTCCGCCCCGAAATTACCTCCACCCCGCTGTCAGAATGGGGCGCGCCGTCGTAGGTGAAATCCGCCGTTGCCGTGCGCACAGTGACCGAGCGAACTACGGACAAAAGCTGTTTATCTTCCGCCTCGAACTCGTAAGACAGAGCCATATCCTCGCCGTTTTCGCTTAAAACGGCAATATTATCGGTGTTTACGGAAATTTTGGCGTACTGCTTGCCGTCCGCTTCCTCGTACGTGAGGGTGTAACTGTTTATTACCAGCTCGTCGCCGTTTTTGAGTTTGGCGATAAAGCGCGGGGCCTCGCCGTAAACAAGGCTGTCCTCCGCCACTTCAATGGCGCAAGGAGCCGGGGTAATTTCAAAAGCATAGACCTTGCTCTGCGTCAGCGTGCCAACCGTGCTCTTGCTGACGGCTCGGCACTCGTACTTGCCCGCGCGCACGGGCACGGCGGTTGTCCACTCCCCGCCGACAGGCCGATATTCCACCTGCGCGTCGCCGAAAATAGCGGTCGCTGAAATGTCTATAGGCGTGCCGTACTCCAGCTCCGCAAACGCAACGTCGAAGTTGCAAACAGTGCCCTTTATGCCGAGCAAGGCGCCTATTATCGCAAGCAAAAGGAGCACACCCATCAGAATGAGTATGCGGAAGCGCCACAGCCGCTCGAACACGCGCCTGCGCTTTTCCAATTTTTCCCTGTACGATTGATATAGCATACCTTACCCCTTTACGGGCCGCGCTTTGTTTTTAGCGCGTGTATTTGAATTTGTTATTTTTTATCCGATGAAGTTACCCCAACCGCTACGGTGAGAGAGAATAATCCCCTCAGTCGCGTGCGGCGACAGCGTCTCGGCAAATGTAAGGGAAACAGCCGCCGAGAAGAGCCCCTAAAAATCACGAAAAATCGCAGGCACGGCTTGCCGAGATTTTTGTGAACAAGCGACGCTTATATGCGTTTAGCGGGAGCGAAGGCGGAAACGCAATAGGCGCACCCTGCTGCGGCCTCGTAACCCTCAACTCCCCAAACTCGGTAGCTATAAGATAGCAGAATGTCACGTCGTTGCCGTCGGAGTCAAGAATAGTAAAGGAGAGCACCTCGTTGTAGCACTTGCCCATCTGCGTAATGCCCTCGCCGAACACAACGCTTTGCTCGTCTATGTGATCGCCGTAGGCAAGATCTATGGTAATATCCGCAAACTCGCCGTAAAGCGCGGTGCCGTCGTATGTCTTTTGCTTGCCCGCCGTCTTGAGCGTGGTCTCCCTCGGCACTATCTGGATCGTGCCGAACTCAAACTCTATGCCGTACTGTTTCGTGACGTCGTTGCCCGCAATGTCGGTTATGACCTTTTCCCCCATCGTGAAGCTGTTGGGCCATTTGCCGACGACTTTATCCGTCTCCGCGGTAAATTGCAAGGTGGTTAAATCGAGCATATGCCCCACCGAAAGGGACGCGGACTTTGCCGTATCTATCTCTATTCGATCGGCGGACGCGGGCAGTCCGTCGTAAGCTTTCTGATAATCGACGCTCTTTATAACTATCAATCCCGCGCCGCAAAGAAGGCAGTTTTTCCCGCCCGCAAACACGTGCTCGCCCGTGGGGTCTATGGTCTCGTAAACCGTCCTTTTGCACTTCGTGCAGACGTTTGACTTATACCCCTGCGTGGAGCATGTGGGCGGCAATATCTCAGACCATTCGGTGTTGAACTCATGCTCGCAATTCCAAGCGTCGGGGTAGAATCCTTCGGGCATAGAGCCCTCGGGCACGAGGTCGGGATTTATCAACAGCCAGGGGAGCAAGTACCAGGGGAAGCCTTCGGGCAGACTTTCAAAGGGGAAGTTTTCCCAGAAATCTTCGGGCATATCCTCCCAGGGTATCTGCGTCCAGGGGAAATCGTCGGGCAGGTTATCCCAAGGTATCCTGCTCCAATCGAAGTCGTCGGGCAGATTTTTCCACGGCACCTTGCTCCAATCGAAGTTTTCGGGCAGATCGTCCCAAGGCACCCTGTTCCAATCGAAGTCCTCGGGCAAATCGTCCCAGGGAATATTGTTCCAATCGAAATTTTCGGGCAGATCGTCCATGGGGACGTTATCCCAATCGAAATTATCGGGCATATTATCCCAAGGCACCTTGTTCCAGTCGAATCCCTCGGGCATTTCTCCCCAAGGCACGCTGTTCCAATCGAAGTCCTCGGGCAAATCGTCCCAGGGCACGCCGTTCCAATCGAAGCCTCCGGGCATGCCGCCCCACGGCACGCCGTTCCAATCGAAATTATCGGGCATTGTGTCCCAGGGAATGTTGTTGAAATCGAAATCTTCGGGCAGATTATCCCACGGCACGCTGTTCCAATCGAAGTTATTCGGGAGATTATCCCACGGCACGCTGTTCCAATCGAACCCCTCGGGCATTTCACCCCAAGGCACGCCGTTCCAATCGAACCCTTCGGGCAGATTATCCCAGGGCACGTTGTTCCAGTCGAAGTCCTCCGGCATATCCTCCCAAGGCACCTCGTTCCAATCGAAGTTGCCGGGCAGATCGTCCCACGGCACGACGTTCCAATCGAAGTCCTCGGGCATATTATCCCATGGCATGCCGTTCCAATCGAAGTCGTCCGGCAATTCATCCCATGGCATGCCGTTCCAATCGAAGTTATCGGGCATTTCATCCCACGGCAAATCGTTCCAGGGGAAATCATCGGGCAGGTCGTCGAAGGGCACATCGTTCCACTCGAAGTCGTCGGGAAGCTCTTCCCAGGGGATATTCCCCCAGGGGAAGGTATCCGGCATATCCTCCCAGGGCACAGCGTTCCAATCGAAATTATCGGGGAGATCTTCGAAAGGTATATTGTTCCAATCGAATGTGTCGGGTATATCGTCCCAGGGCACCCTGTTCCAATCGAATGTGTCGGGCAGATTTTCCCAAGGATAGCCATCCCAGGGGAATCCGTCGGGCAGATCGTCCCAGGGAATTACGTCGTCGGGTATCTTTTCCCACGGGAAATCTTCGGGCATACTCTCCCAAGGTATGCTCTCCCACGGGAGCTTTTCCCACGGGAAATCTTCGAAATCTTCAAAGGGGAAAGTATCCCACGGGAAGGTCTCCCAATCGAAGCTTTCGAGGACGGAAGAAACGGCGGAGTCCTCCCACTCCTTCCTCTTTTCGCTGAGGAAGCTGGAAAAACAGAAGAAGCAGGCGACAATGAATACTATGCAGATTATAAGCAGGCCGAAAAAGTACATCGGCTTGGATCTCTTCACTTTTTGCTCCTCCTTTTTTCTTTTTTTGCCCTTTGCGCCGCGCCGCAAAAAAGCTTTTGCACGCCCTTGCGCGGCTCTATTCTATATTTTCCGCGCCTTTGTAATTTGCGCGGTTTGTATGCTGTTTTATCTTTGTTTTGCCCGTAAAGCGCGGGTTATTTCGCCATTTTATTCAAAAACGCGTGGCACTCCGGCATCCTGTCCGCGCCGAAGAGGTTATCGATAAATTTTATCGTATCGCGCAGATCCTTGCGGTAGACCGCCGCGTCCTTGTACGTCAGTTTTCTCAGCACCTTGCGGCACAGCATGTCGTCGAGGGCGTCCAGCTCGTCGCCGCCGCAACTGACGTAAACCGAAATGTAGCTGTGAATCTGCTTCATTATGCGGTTGCCGAAGGTCAGCTGATATTTTGCGATGAGGTATTGGTCAAGTTCTTTCAACCTGCGCTCGTTGCGCTTTGTCATCTCGTAGCCGCGCTTGCTGTTTTCCACGAGGTCGGTAAACTGCTCGAACGTTATGCGCGCGTGTCCGTCGTACGTCTCGGGCACAAAGGGCGCGGTGCGCGTGTCGAGGTCTATTATCATCGCCCTGTCGTACACCTTGTCGGATATTACGAATGTAGAGTCGTCGTTGTTCGCCGTGCCTATAAACCACATATTTTCGGGCAGTTTTATGCGCCCGTCCTTGAGCTCCGGCGGGTCGTCCTCCCATACGTCGGGCACGACCTCGAGGTATCTGAGTTCCGGGTTGGGGATCTCGAGAAGGGACAAAAACTCCGCGAAATAATATTCCACGCGCGCTATGTTCATCTCGTCGAGGACGGTTATAAAGATATCCCCGCTCATATTAGCCTCGTACATCTTTTTAAGCAGCGGCGTTTCGTTGTATTTTTTTGTGAATTCGTTGAAGTAGCCCATGAGGTCGGACCTCTCTTTCCACATGGGTTGCACGGGGATTATCGTCGATGGAACGCCGATATATTCGCCGAAAGCGTATGCAAGCGACGTCTTGCCCGTGCCCGACATGCCCTGCACTATGATTATGCGCGAGACGGCGAGACTTGCAATAAACGTCCTTATCTGTTCCGGCGTGTAGTAAAGCTTTAAGTGCGTGGCCGCAAACGCGCGGAATCCGTTGCACAGGCGGGATAGAGAGCGTATCTTCACCCCCGGTCTTTCCTCCTCCGTGACGACCGTCTCCCCCAGCGTGCCGAACCTCTTTACCTTTTTGAGTTTTTCCTGCCTTTTCCTGAACTCCTGCTCTTCCTCTTTGACGGCGAGCTTGGCCGTTTCCTCCCACGTCCTCCTGTAATTTTTGAAGCGCAAACGCCTTATGCCGTTCGCGGCAATGAGAAAAATGAGGACCAAAGGTATTGTGAGTATCCAGAAAACAACCAGCGTAAGATCGACTTCGTTGGTTATCAAAAACGCCTTTAAAATGGCTATGAGCCCGCTTAAAAGGCCGTTAAGCTCCAGATAAATGAGCACACCGACAATAAACCCGCCGAGAATTGTCACGATGACGAGCGATATTATGGAAATTATGTAGCGCCTCTTGGAGCGCTTCCTCAGCTTTTTCCACTGTTTTTCGAAATTTATCGTCTTACTCTTTGCCATATATCCTATCCGCCGCATGCGCGGCCAAACCTTTTGCCTTTATCTTTGCCTTATATTTCGGGCCCGTTATCCCGCCCGTCCGCGCTTATATCCGCCGTCTGCCCCTTTTCTTCGGCTTGCACTTCCGTTCCTGCTTGCCCGTTTTCTTCGGGTTGGGCTTCTGTGTCGGTCCGAAAATCCAAAGCGTCTTGTTCCGGCGCGCTTTCCTGTTGAATTGTATCGGGTTGCGCCCCATCGATTTTTTCGGACGGCGCGCCGCTCTCTTCCTCCCTTTGGGCGAGCACCTTGTCGCGCAGGTCGGAATACTCCTTGCTCTTTTTTGCTTTTTTGGCGTGCATGGTCTCGTGTATGTTTGCGTAGAACTCCTTTTTGAGTATCTTTTTTACGTCCGTCCACTGCTCGCGCACCAACTTGCCAAGCACTTCGAACTCGTGCTCGAGGGCGTTGAAGCCCTCTTCGGTGGTGAAGTCGTCCGCCTCCGTCAAAAGGCCGTGCTCCTTGCGGATAGCCGTAAGGCGGGCCTGTAAGACTTCCCTCTCGCTTTTTGTGAGGCGCAACTCTTCCGCGATTTTATTGAGCTCCTCGCCCATGCGCGCGCCGCTGTCACGGCTTTCCTTGAGCTTTGCCTCCCTGTCGCTTATCTGCGCGTTGAGCTTGGCTTTCAAGGCCTCCGCGTCCCTCTTCTTCTGCTCTTCGAGGGCTTTCATCTGCTCCGCGTGGGCCTTTTTAAGCGCGGCGGTCTCCCTGGCGCGCTCCTCGCGCATGCGTGCGATCTCTTCCCCGTGCTCGCGCCTGAGCTCCGCTTCTTTCTCCTCAGCCTGCCTCTTTTGCTCCGCCATCTCCTCTTCATGCTTGCGCTTGAGCTCGGCGGACTGCCTTTCGTATTCGCTTCGCATATCTTCCAGCTCCCGCCTGTGTTTTTCCTCGGCCTGTCGCATCTGTTCGTGCAGGCCGTCTATTTCGCCGTTCAGCTTTTCAATATCCCCAAGTAGCGCCTTGCGGTCCTCCTCGAGGCGCATAATGCAGGCGGAAAGCTCCTCGTTTTGCGCGCGCTCTTCGTCCAGCAAGCCGGGATAGCGCGACATATCCTTTATGCTCTCCTCGAGGGCGAGCATGTACTCTTCCGCGCCCTTGCCCGAATTTTCTATTTTCTTCTTCAACAGGGCGAGCTTGCGAAGGCGTTCCCTCTCCTGCTCCTCTTTTAGCTTTTCTTCGGCTTTTTTGAACTCCCCGGAGAGATATTCCTCCAGCCCCAGCCCCTGTTTGTACATGATGAAAGCGAGCATGACGGGCGGAACGGAAAACTCTTCCATATACTCGGCGGGGACGGGGTCGTATACCTCGTCCGCCCTCGTTATAGTGTATCCGTCGCCGTCGTAGGAGAGGAGATATTCGTACAGCTTCAGCGCCTCGTTGAAATTTTTGTCCATCAGCAAGACGTTGGTCTTGGTTATCGCGCCGCTCAGCTTTTCGGAATGGGCGACTTCGGACATAAGGGGCGTGCGCAGATAAAATGCGACGCTCTGCAATATCTTGTCCATTCTCTCCATGTCGTCCGCGCACTGCTTGTCCGCGGGCGCGGAGAGCACGTCGTCCTGCTCGTCCACCAGCTTTATATCCAGGTCTATGCGCCTTGTGGCCGTAACGACCCTTTTTTCCGCCGCATATTCCCCGCGATATTCCTTGTATGCGGAATTTATCGCGTCGTATCTTACCCGCACGAAATCGCGTATATTGCACAGCAAAAGGTACAAAAACCTGTTCTCGTAGACGGCGTAGTCGCTGTCCCTTTGTACGGTGTAAAGCTTATCGGGGATCAGATCTTCCGACTCTTTTGGCCTCTTGGATATGAAATCGCTGTGCCGCGAAAGGTGGCGTATGGATTCTTTGGAAACTCTCTTTACGTTCTCGATGGGCAAAACTTCCCCTTCGGAACGTATGAATTGCCTGTCCTCCTCTATCGCCCGCCCGATATACACAAGCCCGAGCTCGATATTTTCCAGCCACTCGTTGTCTATCTTGCAGACGTTGTGGGTGACAGTGAGGCGCGCTCCCTTGGGGGCCTTGGCCGAAGCGCTTATTATCTTTGATATGCCGCCGTCTTTGGAAAGTTTTTCTTTAAGCTCCCGCCAGACGCGGTATAAAATATCCGATTCGGTCATAGATCAATTTCTCGCAAGTCTGTGCACCGCTTCCTTGCAGCGCTTCATTCTGTCCTGTCCGAAGTACTCGTCGAATGTGTCGCAAAGCTTTTCCAGCCCCGACTTTTTGTAGGTCATGTTCTGCGTGGCCAGCTTCCTCAAAACCTTTTTGGAGAGGAGGTCGTCCAGCGCGTCCAACTCCTCGCCGCCGCACGCGACGTACACGGGCACATATGTCATTATCTGCTTCATTATGCGGTTGCCGAAGGAAATGCGGTAATTTTCGGACAGATATTTATCTATCTTTCTGAGGTTTTCGAGCGTCTCGTCCGAAACGGGGTATTTGGCCACGGCGTTTTCCGCCATTTGCTTGAATCTTTTGGCGGTCACGGGCGTTTGCCTGCACGCGGGTGCGACAAACGGCTCCGACTTTACGTCTATGTTTATTACCATGGCGCGGTCGTACACCTTGTCGGATATGGCGAATGTAGAGTCGTCGTTGTTCGCCGTTCCCAAAAACCACATGTTGTCGGGCAGTTTTATGCGCCCGTCCTTGAGATCTTTGGGGTCGTCCTCCCAATGGTCGGATACGACGTCGAGGTATCTCTTTTCCGTTTCGGGAATTTCGAGGAGGGACAAAAACTCCGCAAAGTAGTATTCAACGCGGGCTATGTTCATCTCGTCGAGAATGACCACGAACATGTCCTCCCTGCCGTTCGCCTCGTACATCTTCTGCAAAAGCTGGGTTTCGTTAAACCTCTTTGTGAACTCGTTGTAGTAGCCCAGCAAGTCGGATCTCTCCTTCCACATGGGCTGCACGGGTATTACGGTGGAGGAGTTTTGTATGAACTCCCCCAGCGCGAACGCGAGCGAGGTTTTGCCCGTGCCCGACATTCCCTGCAAAATTATGATATGGGAGACGGCGAGGCCGGCTACAAGCTCCCTTATTATACCTATATCGTAGTAAAGTCCTATATGTCCGGCGGAAAAATTGCGCAGATTGTCGCAAAACTCCGCCAAAGTGATGTTTTCCGCAAACTCCGTCTTTTTCATCGAGGGTAGAGTTGCGTCCAGCTGTTTGAGCATATCGAAGCGCGAACCCTCGTGCTTGTCCTCATCCTCCGTCTTGCCGCCTGTAGAGTCCACCCTGCGCACAAATGCGCCGAAGCGGTGCTCGTTTATCATGACCGACACGATTATGACGAGCAACAGGAACACGACAGCCGCAATATATATGACCATGAACAGCGAGGAAGTGAGCGTCCCCCAAATGTTCTCCAGATTCACGCTTGCTCACCTCCGTCGTTATCTTTAACAAGCTCGGCGGTGCGCTTTGCTCCGCCCTCGCCGAATATGCCGTCGAGGCAGGCGGATAAACTTCCGTCTTCTTTATTCCATACGGCCTTGAGCCAGGAGGAGAGCTGGATGGCCATCGCCCCGTCCAGCGCGTCCTGCCCGTCGTCGCCGAACGCGCAGAGCACGGAGGAGTGAAGCTCCAGCCTCAGCCAGAGTCTGTTGCCTATATGCGCGGACGTGCACTTGCCGTCGAGCTCGTCCACCTTCTTCCACAGATCCTCGTCGAGGGGATAGTTGTCGCGCACGGGCTTTAACATGTCCTGCATCGTCTCGTAGCCCACGGACTGCAAAATGCTCTTGCGGGGCGAAGGCTCGCACTCAGAGCATTTCGGCGTAAATAGCGCGCACATCTCGGCAACGGACGCGGGGATTTTGGCTATTTCCTCCTCTTCCGTCTCTACGACGATGAGCACGTTCTGGGGAATTGCGACTTCCCTGCCGCCCGTAACGGGCAGATAGGCGCGCCTTCCCGAAAGCACGTCTGCAAACGGCGCGAATAAAGTCTCCAAAAGCGCGCCCTTTACGTGGCGGATTATGACGATATGCAAAAACGCGCTCTCGTGACGCGCCCTCGAAAGCGCGACGCTAAGCTCCGTGGGCGCGCTGATATTTGCGCTTTGCCTCCACTTCATGAACAGATCGCCGTATCTTTCGTATTCCTCGGCGTTGTCTATATACGCGGCCTTTCCGAAATATCCCGCTACCTCGGCAAACAGCGCCGCGCCGCTCCCCTTGGGGGTGACTATAAAGCGGGAAGAGAATATCGAAGCCGCAAAGTTTTTCAGCGAATTGTCCTCCACCTTTATCCCGTGCTCGGTCAAATAGGTGGATAAATCCCTCAAAAGCGCGGTGAAAGTGAGGCGGCTGTCGTAAAAACTCGTTACCAGCGAGACGGACATCGCCCCGCTTGAAGGAGCGAGGGCCTCCTGCCTCTTCTTATTCGCGGTCTCGGCGAGAGTAAACGCCTTTTCAAAGGTCTCGCCGTCGGTCGCCGTCTCCTCTCTGTCCCGCCCGAAGTAGTATTTATCCCAGCGGTTTTTGCCCGCTTTTGCCTTCCAAAGCTGCCTTTCGAGGCACATCGCGACAACCCCGCAAATTGGCACGCCGAGCGCGAGGCAGGTGACTATTTTCAGCGCGACTTCTTCCAGCTCGTTCCCCTTATGCGAGAAGAGCACGCCGCCAAGGGCGAAGCAGACGATGAACAACACGGGCGTGAGCGCCATGGTTATCGTGCGTATCTTTACAAGCCGCCTTCTGTTTAAACTGCCAACAAGCGGCACGAGCGCGAGAACGCCCACCGCGACGACGTACATTATCCACTCCACCACGACCTCGTCCATAAAGGAGAGAAGGAAATAATCCAGCGCGTAGGATAATATGACTACGGACACAAGCAGGAAGAATATCAAAGCGGCGGCGGGCACAATGTACATTGCCACAGAGCGCGCGTCCTTTATCTTCTTCGGCGTATTGTCCATAGCGCGGTGCAAGCGGTTTGACGGAGTTATTTCATCCGAAATATTTATTTCTCCTTCGGGGAAGTAGTTTTGCATCCTGTCGCCCGAGGCGCTCCTTTTGACCCCGCCGCGCGTGACCTTGCCGGTGAGCTTTATATCGCACACCGAAGAGCCTATGTACAGGGTGTATTCCCCCCTCTCCACGTTATCGGAGAAGAGGCGCGCGTCGTAACTTTCGAACACGCTGTCGGGGAGAGGTATGGTTATCTGCCTGCTTTCGCCCGCTCTGAGATGAACTTTCACAAAGCTTCTCAGCTGTTTTTTGGGCGCGAAGTGTGAGGAGCGCGGCATGCCGACGTAAAGCTGTACGACCTCGCTTCCCTCACGCTTGCCGCAGTTCGTCAAAGTGAACTGCGCGCTCCCTGCGGAAATTTTCAGATCGGAATAGCGGAACGCGGTGTATCCGAGGCCGTAGCCGAAGGGATAGCGCACCCTCTTTTCCGCGGTATCGTAGCGGCGGTAACCCGTGAACACGCCTATGCTCACCGCGCCGCTTTCCCTTATTTTTTCCAAATCGGAGTAGTATCCGTCCGCGCCGTCGAAGTGCGTGCGCACGAGCCTTCCCGAGGGGTTGGCCTCGCCGCACAATATCCTCGCGAGGGCGGCGCATGAATATTTCCCGTCGCCGGGCGCCAAAAGCAACCCGTCAACGTAGCCGTCAAACCTCAGATCGACGGGGAGATCGCCCAAAACCACGGCGATTATCCTCTTCCCGCCCTTTTTGAGCGCGTCCAAAAGCGCAATCCTGTTGGACGGAAGGGTTAACTCCCTGCCGGCAGGATCGGGCGTGAGAAATACAATTGCCGCGTCCGCCTCGCCCGAAGCGTGCAACGCCGCCGGCAAGTAGGATTCGCTCCTCGCCAGCCGGCCGTCGTATCCCTTTGCCTTGCCCACTATTTCGAACCTTTCCGAAAGGGCAGACAGATCGGAATATGCCTCGCCTATGACGGCCACCTTCGCGCCGTGCGGCAGGGGAAGCATGCCGCTGTTTTTGAGCAATACTATGCTCTCTTCCGCAATACTCAGCAAATTTTCGCCGTATTCCGCGCTCTCTTCCCCGTATTCGTAACTTTCTTCTCCGGCCTCTTCAACGGCCTCGGTCTCTTCGCCCTCTTCGGCTACTTCTTCTTCGGCCCCGGTCTCTTCACCTTCTTCGGTTTCTTCCTCTTCGGTTTCTTCGGCCTCTTGGGTTTCTTCCTCTTCGCCGTATCCGTAATACGCGCCGTAGGAAGAAATTTCGGCCGCGTCCGTGCGCATGACGAAATCTATCACATCGTCCGCCGCTTCGCCGAGTTTGAAATCCTCAATCGCGCTTCCTTCCTTGACGGACTCCTCTATCTCCCTGTGCGCAATGCTGCCCTCTTGCTCGTAGGCGAGTAGCTTAACGTATCTGTCGGCCGCGCGCTCAAAGGGTATGGCGCACCCGCCGAGTGTCATGGACGGAGTCAATAGGGCGACCGCGTCGGATATGGGCGCGTCCGACCGCCCGACGATAAACGCGTCGCCGAACAGCCCCTCGCGCACCTGGTCGAATATGGCGCGGCCGGAATCGCAATATGCCCTGCCCGTCTGCGGCAACGATATGAAAACCGCGTCGCACGCGCTTGCTTCCGAAGCTATCATGTAGGGCTTTAAAATCAGCTCGTGCACGGCCGTCAAATTCTCGCGGACGTCGAGATACGCCGCCTGCTTTTCGCCCACCGACGGGCTGTCGAGGGCGCACGCCGCGCCTAAACTTTTGACGGCGCGCAAAATCTCCCCGCCCATCACGCCGTTCAGGAAGGGATCCTCGGAAAGCGCCCTTTCGTGCGGGTTGACCGCCGTCTTTAAGTCGGGGACCATAAACAGCCTGCCGCCCTCTTCCGCGCCGACAGAGGTGAGGACCTTTGTCATCTCGCCGACGAGCTCGGGGTTGAAAGAGCGCACCGCGCTCGAATAAGATATCCCCTCGCGCGCGCCCAGCTCCTCGAGGTACGCCTTTTTGAGGGGCTTTACGCCCGCCTGTATAAAGGGCTCTTCCTCGAGGCCGGAGCAGATAACGGCGACCTTTTGCAATGTATTGAGTTTTTCCACTATTTCGCTATGCTTCAACATTTTCCGTCACCGAAATATAATCTTTCCCGCCCGCGCTCAAAAATCCGAAATCTTCGCCCAAAAGTTTCGTGCGGTAGGCGACCAATCCCACGCCTATGCAAAACGCCGTGAGCGCGACTACGGATAATATCCCCAGCCGCCTTTTCATCTTCTTTATCCTGCAGGTGTTGGTTTTTTTGAAGTAATACTCCCGCTTTTGCTCTTCTATGCCGTAGCGCACCACCGCGCCGTCGCCCTCCGCGATATACTCGTAAGGGTCGGAAAGAGCGGACTCCAGCTTGACCTCTATGCGCGCGCAGTTTATATCCACCGCGCAGTCGGCGACGGCAAATTCACTGCCGCTCTCCGCGTTGAGCCCCCGCCTTTCGAGGGAATACTGTGCGATTATCCTGTCGTCTTTATCCCTTTCGGTGAGCATAAAGCGCACGCCCGTGAGGCACGCCTCGCTTCCGTTGTAAAAGCGCAATGCGGCGCGGGGCTCGTCGCCGCCGAACAGCACGTATCTGTCGAGGAACACGGGGAAGCCGCCGGGATAGCCCAACCGCTCGCCCAAAGGTTCCGTCCTCTTACCGCGCTTTATCTCTATGTACTTTGTCTGCTCGCCCTTCTTCGCCTTTATCCTCTTCGCGCGTCCCTTCTTTTTCGCGTTTGCGGGGACGGCTTTTGCGCCCGCGCGCGTTTGGGCGGAGTTCTTTTTCTTATCTTCCGGCATATGAGTCCTCCTTTCCCGTCAGGAAGAATTTGACCAGCGCGACCGCAACGGTGACCGCCGTGACGGCCAGCGGTGTCAAGCCCAATATCAACGCCCATGAAGATGAGGGAAGCTCGTAAGTCATCGTAAACCCGTCGGTGAGCCTCAGAAGGAAGGTTATCCCCAGCCAAAGCGCCGCGTCGCACGCGACGGACAGATATGCGCAAAGAACGGCAAGCCAAATCGCGAATTTCGCGCCGAAAGGCCTGCGCTTTGCGGGCTGGGGGTCGTCGTCTACGCACGTTATGCGCAGTCCCACATAATCGGTCGCCGCAGGCAAGGGTATGTCTGCGGTGTATTTTCCGTCATTGAATTTTTCACTTACCCGTATGATGTCGAGCACGGCGTCGTTCTCGCCGTAAGCCGTCAGCTCATACTGCACAAAGGCCGATTTTTTCGCCCATTCCCCGCGGAAATAGAGCCCGCTTTCGTTGACGCCTATGCGATAGCCGGACATATAACGCCGCACGGACGCATCGGGGAGATAGACCACCACTTCGCCGAATTTATCGGAGAATCGGTCTATCGCCTCCGCGTGAACGGGTATGGCGGCCGCATGAAGCTTGAATATCAACATGGGCGTCACCATCGCCGTGAAAGCAAGGACGAAAAACAGCCCTACTATTACCCAAACAATCCAAAATACCATAGCTTGATTTTATCATCTCGCGCGCATATCTGTCAAGTTTAATGGATACGTAAATTATTTATAATATGGAACACCGCCCATATTTTGCATAAAAGCCCGCATTTTGCCTACCCCGCCCATCTTCTCCTCTCCCGAATTGCCCCAATCCCCCTGACAATTTGTTGCGGCCGGGGTTATTTCCACACCGACAAAAAAAAGACATTCCGCGATTTGCCCCTGCGGAAAAAATCATGCGCTAATATCTCTTCCGGCGAAAAATAAATATTGACCCCGCGCGGCATTTAAGATATAATAGGTGTGGGGATATATATGGACGAAAGGCTGTTTTACGATCTTATCGCGAGGGCGCAAAAGTACCGCCGCGAGCACAAATTCCGCCCGTTGGACGACATAAATTTGTTCTCTATCCTGAACATGGAGAACAGGGAATGTGCGGCGCACTCCGCGTTTTTGTACTACATTTTAAAGCCGTTTGAAGACGGCGAAGGCAAAACGGACGATGAAAACCTGAGGATATTCATGAGGGAAATAGGCGCGGAACGCGAAAACGCCGCCCGCATGGATATACGGCGGGAAGTGCGCACAAAATACGGCAGGCCGGATTTCATAGTGACGGCCGACGGCGAGCAATTCGTAATAGAGCTCAAGATATGGGCGGACGAACAGGATAAACAGCTGGAGCGGTACGGCAATTACCTCGGCGACGAGGGCTCCGACAGGGGGAACGTCTACTTCCTCACGCCCGACAAACGGAAATCGGGTACGGGTGATTCGAAAAACATCACTTTAAAAAAGGAAGTAAAAAGCGCGCTCGGAAAGATCGCCGCGTTGCGCAGAGATAAGAGCGATTACTGCGCGATAATAGGGCAATACATAAAAATAATAGATAAATTAACGGGGGTCGCGTTTATGCGGGAGGACGACGAAATTTTCGGCTCTGCGGAAGAGCTGGTTGCCGTCAACATCTTGGCGGAAAGACAAAGGCAGACGTTGACAAATCTGATGCGCGATTTTTTCAACGGGCTCAAAGAGGAACTCGGCCAAGGGCCGGAATACCGCGGCTTTAAGGCAACGCCCGCAGATTATCCTTACGGCGAAAAATCTATAGAGAGCTATTATAAGGAAAAGGGCCGCTCCTACCCCGCTTTGGCATTCGAAATATCCGACCCGCAAGGGCAGAGCGACGGGCTGTACTTTTTCGTCGAGGTGGAAAACAACCTCTACGCCGGCATAACGCCGAGGCGCTCCGTCGAAGGGAATTTGCAGACCGTGCACGCGAAACAGGATAAATATTCCGCTTTGAGGGGCGACAAAGTAACCGACGTGTTTTTGGATTGGGCATATGTCAAGCCCGACATAAACACCGTTAATTTTACGGTTGAAGGCATTTCGGAGGAGAGCTCCTTTTTAAAACAGATTCTTGAGCCGGGCACGCTCCGCGTCGATCGTGCAAAGATAGCCAAAATCGCGGAATGCGTCAGGGAAATTTACGCCGAACAGTGCGAAAGAGTTTTCAAACTCCCTCCCGCCCCCGCCAATCTTTGATTTGCCCGTGCGGGAATTTGCCGAAACCCCTCAAAGGGGTCCCCTCGGCAAAGCGTCGTCGCTTCGTTCCTCGCGCGAAAACGGGTGCGATTGCGAGACACAAATAACCAACAAGCGCGGCACAGTTTTTCACTGTGCCGCGCTTGTTGGTGACCCCGAGGATGTAAAAGGCGAACTGTTGACCTCTTCAAAAGTGACGGTTTTGGACTGTCCTTTGTAGTTGAACGTGATGATGAAGT
>CANREQ010000032.1 GCA_947629695.1 uncultured Clostridia bacterium
CCCTCTTGACACAGATAGCCTCGCATCTTTCCAAGGAGAGCAAGACGCTGTATTTTTCCGCCGAGGAGAGCTGTTCGCAGGTCAAAATGCGCGCGGAAAGGTTGGGGCTCGAGTGCGACAAACTCCTCATTTTAAACGGCACATGCATAGACGATCTGGAGGGCGAGCTCGACGGCGTGCGCTTCTGCGTGATAGATTCCATACAGGCCGTATACACGGACGATCTGACCTCCTCCGCCGGCTCCGTCGGGCAGGTGAGGGAGTGCGCGACAATGCTTATGCGCATCGCAAAGAGCCGAGGCGTGACCTTTTTCATTATAGGCCACGTGACAAAAGAGGGCGCGCTGGCGGGCCCCAAGGTCTTAGAGCATATTATGGACACGGTGCTCTACTTCGAGGGTGAAAACAACGAAAATTTCCGCATACTCCGCGCGGTGAAGAACAGATTCGGCAATGTCTCCGAGGTGGGCGTCTTCGAGATGGCGGGCGACGGTCTGCACGCCGTCACAGATTATTCGGGCATATTCTTGTCCGAAAGCCGCGGCGAGGAGGCGGGTTGCGCCGTTACCCCCGCCCAAACGGGCAACCGGTGCATGAACGTGGAGATACAGACGCTCATATCCAAAACGGCGTTCGGCCAGCCGCGCAGGATGTCCTTGGGCGTGGATTATAACAAACTCACCCTCCTTTTGGCGGTGCTTGAAAAGAGATGCGGGCTGTACTTTTCCTCGCAGGACGTGTATGTAAACGTCATGGGCGGGATAAAGCTCAACGAGCCCGCAACAGATTTGGCCCTTTGCGCCGCGCTCGCCTCGGCATACGAGGACAAACCCATCGACAAATACACCGCGCTGTTCGGCGAAGTGGGGCTGACGGGCGAGGTGCGCGCCGTGCAATATGCCGAAAAGCGGGTATCCGAGTGCGTGAAGATGGGCTTCAAACGCGTACTTCTGCCCGCAAAAAACATGAAAGCCGTGGCAAAATACGCCGACAATATATCGATAGTGCCCGTCTTATATCTTTCAACCATGCTCAAAACCCTGTTCAAAAAGGGCGATTGAGTTAAAATAATCTATGACAATAGAGCTTTCCGATCATTTCACCTATAAAAGACTTCTGCGCTTCGTCCTGCCCGCCGTCGTGATGATGATTTTCACATCCGTGTACGGCGTGGTGGACGGCGTTTTCGTTTCCAACTTTGCGGGCGGCGGCGCGTTTGCCGCCGTCAATCTGATTATGCCCGTACTGATGCTGTATGCCTCCGTCGGGTTCATGATAGGCACGGGCGGAAGCGCGCTCATATCCAAAACCCTCGGCGAGGGCGACGAAAAGAGGGCGCGCGGAATTTTCTCCATGCTCATCTACGCGACCATCGCGCTCGGAATTATATTGACCGCCGTGGGGATACTCACACTCCGCCCGACGGCCGTGTTCCTGCACGCCGACAGGGAGGGCATTTTGCGCGAATGTGAGCTGTACGGCTTCATCAACATGTTGGGGCTTACCTTTTTTATGCTCCAGAACGTGTTCCAGAGCTTCTTCCCCCTCGCCGAGAGGCCGGGGCTCGGGCTGTTGGTGATAGTGTGCGCGGGGCTTACAAACGCCGCGCTGGACGCCGTCTTTATAGCCGGGCTGAAAATGGGTCTTGCGGGGGCCGCCCTCGCGACGGTCACGGGACAGGCCGTGGGCGGATTCATTCCCATCGTCTATTTCGCCTTCAACCGCAAGTGCAAGTTGCGCCTTGGAAAGCCTCTTCTGAGCGTTCGCACCCTTTTGCGCGCCTGCTTCAACGGCTGTTCCGAGATGATGACAAATATCTCCCTCTCGCTCGTCAATATTTTATACAACTACAAGCTCATGGGCTTTGCGGGAAAGGACGGCGTTTCGGCTTACGGCGTTCTGATGTACGTAAATTTTATATTCGTCGCGGCGTTTATAGGGTACTCTATGGGGGTGACCCCCGTCATCGGCTACAACTACGGGGCGGGAAACCGCAAGGAGTTCGACGGCGTGCTCAAAAAGAGCCTCGTCATTATATCTTCGGCCTCCTTGGCGATGTTCACGCTTGCCGTATCGCTGCACTATCCCCTTTCGCACATCTTCGTGGGATATGACGGCGGGCTCTTCGCGATGACGAGGCGGGGATTTTTGATATGCTCCCCCATATTCCTCATCATGGGCTTCAATATATTCGGCTCCGCCTTTTTCACCGCGCTCAACAACGGGCTTGTCTCCGCCGTTATCTCCTTTATGCGCACACTCGTCTTTCAGGTCGTCTTCATCCTCACGCTTCCCCTTTTGTGGCAAATAGACGGCGTGTGGGCTTCAAACGTGTTTGCGGAGCTTGCCGCCCTCGCCGTCACATGCTCGCTGTTTTTCGCCTTGAGAAAAAAGTACGGATATTTGTCGGGCAGAAGCAGAAATTTGTAATTGACCCCGTAATATGCGCCGCCGAACGCATTTTTTCAAGTTGAATTCACCCCGGCTTTTCCCGCGCGCAAAGGCGCGGGATATTTCATATATTTATGCCCGCCTTCTAAAATATACCAAAGCCGCGGCGCGTATAAGCGGCCTCCGCCCTGCACAAGATAATTGCACGGAGGAATAGTTATGCAATTTTGCGAAACACAGACATATCATAACCTTGCGAGGAGCTTTGCGGGCGAAAGCCAGGCGGGAATGCGCTATCAGCTTATCGCACGCGACGCCACGGCGCAGGGTTATATCGCGCTTGCCGACGAGATCAAGGAGATCGCCAAAAACGAGACGGTGCACGCGCGCAGATTTTTCGAGGAGCTTACAAAGCGCGGCGGAAACGCCATTGACAACATCGACCTCAACGCGGGTTATCCCTTTCACACGGGCGATCTTGTAGAGGCGTTGCGCCTCGCCGCGATAGACGAAAGGGCGGAGCAAGAGCTTTACCCCTCATTCGCGGCGGTTGCGAGAGAGGAAGGGTTTGGCGATATAGCCGGACTTTTCACCATGGTCACCACCGTGGAAAAGCACCACGAGCAGATATTCAATTACCTGCACGAGGCCATGGAAAGCGGCAATCTTTACAAAAACGAGAGCCCCATACTCTATATCTGCAAGGAATGCGGACATAAAGCGACGCTCAAAGAGGCGTGGGACGTGTGCCCCTTGTGCAAGTCAAGTCAGGGTTTCGTAGCATTGCACATTCCTTACGAAAAGGAGAAGATATGAAAAAGGCAAACAACAGCGAGAACAAGCAGACCAAGAACAAGACCAACGGCTGCTCTTCCAAAAGCACGAAAAACTGCAAGTAATTGCTTTTTCAGCTTTGACGATCCGCTCGGGAGTTACACGGGCGTGTGTTGCGACGGAGAGCGTCCCGTTCAGGACGCGGACGATCTTTAAAGGATATTTTTAAGCGGCACGGCCTTACCCGTCCGGGGAAAAAAGGGGCGGGGCAAACCCTGATTTGGGTTTGCCCCGCCTTTATCCGTACTTATTTTATCTGCACTTCCGCGCTTTTGAGGATTTCACCCCGCCCCATCAAAGAATGTTGTTGACGAATTCTTCGCTGTCGAATTGCTCGAGGTCGTCTATCTTTTCGCCCACGCCCGCGAACACCACGGGAATGCCCAGCTCGCCGCAAAGCGAAACGACGAACCCGCCCTTTGCGGAGCCGTCGAGCTTGGTGAGCACTATGCCGTCGAGCTCAAGCGCGTCGTCGAATACGTTTGCCTGGTTGACGGCGTTGTTGCCCGTCGTCGCGTCCAGCACCAACAGCTTGTAAAAGTTTGCCTGCGGATACTCCCTCGCCACGACGCGCGTCATCTTTTTCAGCTCCTCCATGAGGTTCGCCTTTACGTGCAATCTGCCCGCCGTATCTATTATTACGACGTCTGTCGCGCGCGCCTTTGCGGAGGAGAGCGCGTCATACACGACTGCGGAAGGGTCGCTTCCCTCCTCGTGCTTGACAATTCTCACCTTCGCCCTTTCCGCCCATACGGAGAGCTGGTCGCCCGCCGCCGCGCGGAATGTGTCAGCCGCCGCGACCGTCACGCTTTTACCCTGCCGCAAAAAGTACGCCGCAAGCTTTCCCACCGTCGTCGTCTTGCCGACGCCGTTTACGCCCACAAGCATTATGACGGCGGGGTAGTCCACCTCTATCGGCTCCGCCTCTTCCAGCTTTTCGCGCATTATGTCCTTTAAGCAGTTGACGACAAACTCCTTCTCCTTCAGCTTTTCCTGCTTGACCTCGGCGCGAAGATCTTCGACGATCTCCTCCGCGCACGTCACGGAAATATCGGAGCTTATCAAGATCTCCTCCAACTCTTCGTAAAATCCGCGAAAACAGCCCGCTTATCGCGCCCGAAAGCGCGTCCTTGGTCTTTTTCAGCGCGCCCGCAAGTTTTGAAAAAATACCCATAACCACTCCGTTGGATTTTGCTTATTTTGATGCCGCCGCTCAAAAGTTTTCCGGCGGTTGACCCCCGACTATGCCGCGGCGAACGCGTTTTTCATCATCGCGCCGCCCGTAACGGGAGCAAAAATTTCTATGCTACCGTATCCCCGCCGAGTCTGCTTTCCACTTCCGAAAGCTTTACCGAAACTATCTTGGATACGCCCTTTTCTTCCATGGTGACGCCGAACAGCACGTCCGCCTTTTCCATTGTCGGCTTGCGGTGCGTGATGACGATGAACTGCGTGTTCTGCGCAAACTTTTTGAGGTAGTTCGCGTACCTATCGACGTTCGCGTCGTCGAGCGCGGCCTCTATCTCGTCGAGCACGCAGAAGGGCATGGGCCGCATCTGGATTATTGCGAACAAAATGGCTATCGCCGTCAAGGCCTGCTCCCCGCCCGAAAGAAGGGAAATTTTGGAAAGGTTTTTGCCAGGGGGACACGCGACTATTTCCACGCCCGCGTCGAGGGGATCTTCGCAATCGGTGTAGTCCAGCTGAAGCTCCGCCCGGCCGCCTCCGAACAGCTCTTTAAATGTGCGCTTGAAATTTTCGTTGATGGTGGTAAAGCCCTCGTTGAAAATCTTGAGCATCTCGTCGCGGATATCGTTGAGCGCCTTTGTCAGATCGTCTATCGCCTGTTCGAGGTCGGCCTTTTCCGCCGTCATCTTGACGTAGCGCGCGTTTTCCTCCTCGTACTCCTCTATCGCGTTGGGGTTGACGGGCCCGAGCATTGTAAGCTGCCTCTTGTAATTGGTTATGGCCGAAGCCGAAGAGGCCGGGTCGTAGCCGTCCACCTTGTATTTCAGGCACCCCTCGTAATCCTCGTGATATTCCTCTTCTATGCGGCGGCGCATAAAGTCGAGTTCCGTAAAGATCTTCTGGTGGGCGAGCTCGTCGGAATGCAGTTTTATGTTGAGCTGTTCGTTCTCGCCCGACACTTCCTGTTGCCGCGCGCCCACTTCCGCGGCGCGCGCGTTGAGCTCTTTCTTTTTTTCCTCCACTTCTTTTATGCGGGAGATGAGGTCGTCCAGCTTGACCTGTTCCTCCGCGGTCAGAGCGGCGCGGGCGGCTTTTTCGTTAAGATCTTCCAGCGTCTTGCTCAAATCGGGCACGAGGTTGTTGAGGTCGGCGACCTTGGAAATGAGCGCCACCCTCTCGTTTTTGGAGCGCTCCGCGCTCTCTATGTTGGCCTTCCGCGCGCTCTCCAAACTTGCGGCCTCTATCTGAAGTCCGTTAAGCTTTTCCATCAGGGAATTGCGCTCCTGCAGGGTCTTTTCGTACTGCTCGCTCATCAGATTCATCTCCGACGAGGCCTTGTCGGACTGCGCGGACAAATCGGTTGAGGCGCGGCGCTTGGAAGAATATTCGTCGTCGAGCTCGCACAGCTTATCCTCGAGCCCCGCCTTGGAGCGGCTGTATACCGAGTATTCGCTCTCCTTGTCCGTCATGTTCTGCAACAGGAGGGATAATTTCTCCCGCGCGGCCGCCTGCTCAAGCTTCGCGCTCTGGAATCTTTCCTCGAGCTCTTTAACGCTCCCCGCCGCTTCGCCCGCTTCCCTTTCGGCCTCGAGCTTTTTCTCTTCCGTGCGGGAAAGGAGAGCGCGCTTACCGGCGAGTTCCTCTTCCGCCTGTTTTACCTGCCTTTCGGCGGAGAGAAGATTGGTGGTGTTCTCCTTCCTGCTTCCGCCCGTTATGGAGCCCGAAGTCGCCGTGACGTCCCCCTCGAGAGTGACGATCTTGAACGCGCGCGGGTAGCGCGCGGCGATGGCGTTTGCGCTCTGCAGGTTGTCGCACACGAGGGTGTTGCCAAGAAGAAAGCCTATTATGTCGTCGTATTTTTTGTCGTATGTGACGAGGTCTATCGCCCTCCCGAGCGCGCCCTTTTCGCGGACGGCGTAATCCAAGCGCGGGTTATCCTCCCTGCGGCGTATGGCCTCCATCGGCAGACAGGTTATCTGCCCGCCGCGCGCGGAACGCATATGCTCTATGAGGTAGCGCGCGTCCTCCCTCGTCTTTGTTATGACGTTTTGCATGGTATTGCCGAACGCCGTCTCTATTGCCGTTTCGTATTCCGGCCTGTCGCACCTCACCACGTCGGCGATAAGCCCGACTATGCGGGAGGACAGCCTTTCATCCTCCTTGGCGTCCGTCATAAGCCGCCTTACCGAGTAGGCGTAGCCCTCGAATTTGTCGCGCAGGGCCTTCAGCGCGTTAACGCGCTGCTCCAGCGTGTATATCTGCGCCTGCACGTCGTATATCTTGCGCACGCAGGACTGCACCTTTTCCTCCGCCGCGGAAAGCTTGTCTGCGGCGGCTTGCGACAGCTCGTTTTCCTCGCCGAGGAAGGCGTTGAGTTCCTCCTGCTTTTTAAGCGCCCCGTCGTATTCGGCTTTGAGCGCGGCGTGTTCCTTCTCGGCCTGCGCTATGACCTCGTCCATCTCGGCGAGCCTTTCCTTCAAGAGCTCCTTTTTCGCGGACAGCGAACCGATATCTTCCTTCATCTCGGACAGATCCTTGAACGCGTCCATGACCTTTTTGCGGTGTTCGCCCGTCATATATTCGTAGCCCGCGATGCTCTCCGAAAGCGTCTTTATGCGCCCTTTCAGCTCCTCGCCGCTTAAGTTTAATTTCTCTATTCTCTCGCCGTTTTTTGCGGCGTACTCCTCGGCGCGGCGTATCTCCCTGTCTATATCGCCTATGCGCTTTGTCGAAAACGCCAGATCTTCCTGCGCCTGCGAAAGCCTGTCGCGGACGGCGCGCGCCCGCTCTTTGAATAATTTGCTCTCGCCCGTGCTCCTCTCCAGCCCGACGGTGTACTCCAGCCTCTCCTCGTTGAGCGCCTTTAGCTTTTCGTCGTCCTGCGCGAGCTCCGCCTTTATGTCGTTGCTTTCATTCCAGAGCGAAGTGACAAGCACGCTATTCGCGTCCATCTTCGCTTTGATCTTTTTCATCCTCTCCTCTATTTTTCCGGCCTCGTCCTCCGCGCTGTCGTGGCGGCATATGTACGTGTTTATCTCGTGCATTCTGAGGTTGGAATACAGCTCGTTATACTTCACTGCGTTTTCCGCCTGTTTTGCGAGGGGCCCGAGCCTGTGCTCTACCTCCTGCATCCTCTGCGTGAAAACGAAGAGGTTGTCCTTGGAGTATTGAAGTTTGCGCTCCGCGTCCGCTTTCCTGTCCTTGAATACGACGATGCCCGTCGCTTCCTCGAAAATCGAGCGGCGCTCTTCGGGGCGGGAGTTCATTATCTGCGCTATTCTGCCCTGCCCGATTATGGAGTATCCCTCTTTGGCCGCGCCCGCGCCGTGGAACAGGCCCGTCAGAACCTTCATGCGCGAGGGCTTCTGGTTGAGAAGATATTCGCTCGTCCCGTCGCGGTAGAGCCGGCGCGTCATCTCCAGCTCGTCCGCGTCGTAATCGAAAATGCGGTTGGTGTTGTCGAAGGTGAGGGTGACCTCGCAAAAGGAAGTCTTTTTCCTCGTCTCCGTGCCGTTGAAAATAACGTCCATCATCTGCGAGCCGCGCATGACCTTTGCCGACTGCTCGCCGAGCACCCAGCGTATCGCGTCGGCGACGTTGGATTTTCCGCACCCGTTGGGCCCGACTATACAGGTCACGCCGTCGGTGAGCGGGATTTCGGTCTTGTCCGCAAACGATTTGAACCCGATAAGCTTTATCGACTTAAACTGAACCATCTTCTTCCCCTTGTTTTTTTAATTAGCCGCGCTTTTCCGCGCATTTCAAAATGCGGCGCAGACCCCGCACTATATGGCGGCGAACGCTTTATTTACTCCCCGCCGCCGAGGTATTCGTAAACCTGCCTTGCCGCTTCGCGCTTGGCCTCCGCCTTGTTCCCGCCCTCGCCGGGGAATTTCATGCCCCCTACGATGGCCGTTACCGTGAAATGCGGGTCCTGCGGGGAGCCGCTGAAACTGCACCCGTATTCGGGCGGCTTCTGCCCGCGGGATTGCAAGATCTTCTGCACCTCTGAAATATAATCTATGCGCGAGATTGGCGTGAGCGTCCTCAGCGCGAAATCCCTCGCCGCGTCCAGCCCGCCGTCGAGGTAGATTGCGGCGACCATGGCCTCGTACGCGGAGGGCACAGCCTTTTTGTTGCGGTCGTCGCCCTTGCCGCAGATGAGATTGTTTGCGATATTTAGCCTTACCGAAACGGGCGTAAGCGCCTCGTCGGATATGAGCGACCTCTTTTTATCGGTGATCTGCTCTTCCGTCGCGCCCTCGGCATAGTACTTTTCCGCAACGATAAACGCGAGAAGCGCGTCGCCGAGGCACTCCAGCGATTGGTTGTTGAAATCGCCGTCGTAGGAGCTGAGCGTTAAGGCCTTTCTCAAAATTTCCTTATCGCGGAAAGTGTACCCGCAACTTTTTTCCACTTCGCTCATAGCTCACTCTTCCGAGGGGATAAGCGAGCTGAGATCCACCTGCTCCAACATCTCCTCTACCTTGGGCACCAGCCCCCTGCGGTAAATGGCCAGCGCGTTTTTGACAGAATTTTCTATTGTGACGGGCTTGGATGAGCCGTGGCTTTTTACCACCACCTTCTTGAGCCCGAGAAGGAGCGCGCCGCCGTATCTGTCGAAATCCAGATCCTTTTTCATCCTCTTTATCGCGCCCTGCATAAACAGCGCGCCGAGGAGAGAGGCGGGCGAGGATTTGAATTGCTTTTTGAGCTCCGCAAGTATCATCTTGGCGCAACCCTCTATGGATTTGAGCGCGACGTTGCCCGCAAAGCCGTCGGCTATCACGACGTCCGCCGTGCCGAGGTTTATATCCCTGCCCTCTATGTTGCCTATAAAGTTTATCCCCTTCATTTGGGTGAGATATTGATAAGTTTCCCTGCGCAACGGATCTCCCTTATGCTCCTCCGTGCCGTTGTTCAGAAGTCCCACTTTGGGGTTTTGCTTGCCGAAGCCCGCCTGTGCGTAAGCCGAGGCGAGCACCGCGAATTGGCAGAGCATCGCCGGTTTGCACTCCGCATTTGCGCCGCAATCGCACAAAAGGGTAACGCCGCCTCCCACGGTGGGAATGGCGGGGCAGAGCGCGGGCCGCTTGATGCCGCGTATCCTGCCCAAAATGAGCTGCCCGCCCACAATCGTCGCGCCCGTGGAGCCCGCGGTGACGAGCCCGCATATGTCGTCCTGCTTTTTTAGCATCCAATACGCCGCCATGAGCGAGGACTGCTTCCTTTTGACCGCCTCGGTGGGTATGTCGTTCATATCTATCACGTCGGGGCAATCGACAATTTCGAGGCGGGATTTATCGTATTTGTATTTCGCAAGCTCCGCCTCTATCTCCGCCTGCCGGCCCGTTATGATGAGATAGAGATTTTTATCCGATGAGAGCGCGCGCACGCCGCCTTCCACTATCGCCGCGGGGGCATTGTCGCCGCCCATTCCGTCAAGTATGATCTTATCCATATTTTCCCTTCCGTTTGCATTTTTTATGATTATATCATAAACCTCAAAAAAACACAAACAAATAAAGGCCCTTTAACCATTAAATAAAGGCCTTTGAACGCGCAAAATATCCGCCGCGCGCAAATCTTTCCGCGCGCCCCGCTTTTTGTCTGTTTTTTTATGAAGTCGCCCCGCCTTGCGTGCTTTTTCCGCGCCGTTACGCGCCGCCCCCGGGCGTGAGGTCGCCGGCCCCTTCCGGCGGGAGATTCCCGTCCTCCTCCGGCTTAAAATTGCCGCTTCCTTCCGGCGGCATGCCTCCCTCTTTTTTAACCGAACGCACGCGCGCGACGGGCGAGTATCTGTCCTTCCTCGAAAACGCCGTCTCCCTTACCCCGTCCTTTTCCCTTACGAGCCGCCCCTCGCTTATGATCCCCTCCCTGCCGGGAGTTATCACCCCGTCCTCTTCGCCCTCCACGCACACGTCGGAAGGCATTTTTATATAGCCGGTGACCTCGGACGCGAAAGAATAATCATAGCCGTCGCTCTCGCCGTAAAACGCACAGCTTACGGCCCCGCCGGAGCAGTTCGCCCGCACATATATGGGGGTCTTTCGCGTATTTTGTATGCGCAGATCGCAGTATGAGCCGCTCACCATTGCGTCGCGGGAGGGCGGCACGTAGGAGACGGCGAGGCTGTGCGGGTGATATTCGGTTATCTTCAGCCCGGAGAGCGCCGCCGCGTTGTACAGCGTGGTGGACACCTGACAGACTCCGCCGCCTATGCCTTCGACGAATTTGCCGCCCTCTATGATCTTGGCGCTCATAAACCCGTTTTCGGCGGTGCGCTCCCCGACGGCGGCGTTGAAGGACAGCTCTTCGCCCGGCAGGACGACGGTGCCGTTGAGCTTTTCCGCCGCAAGCTTTATGTTGAACGCGCGGCCGCCGTTGGAGCTGTCGAAAAAGGTAGTGAAAGACGCCAGCTTGGCCGTGCGCGCATAGATATCCTTTAAAGTCAGGGCGCGCTTAACGGGCAAAAATCCGACGTGCGCCGTAAAATCCCCGCCGTTGAGCGCGCCGCTTATGTCCGCAAGGAGCGCGCGCCCGTCCGCCATGATCCCGTCGCACCCTTCGAAGTAGGTAAAGGGCTCACCTTCCGCGTGAAATTCCGCATACGGCTCCACCGCCCCGCGGGAACATTCCGCACATATGCGCGCCGCCGTCTTTTCCGCGCCGTTCAGATAATAAAAGACGGGCAAAGTATAATCGCCCCCGGCCGCGATCCTTTTCACCCCGCGGGAAAAATCGTCCGAATAATAAATTTCGGGAAATGTAAAGACGTATTCACTCTCCCCACCGTAAATTGTCAGTTTCTTTTCCTTCAAACGCTCCTCGACCTTTTCGCGCAATAACCTTTCGGCGCGGGCATAAGTCAAGCCGCCCACGTCGCACCCGTTTATCCTTACGCCGCGGGGCAGGCGGGCGGAAAAGCCGCAAAATAACAGACATGCGCCCGCAAACAATGCAAGCGCAGTCACGATGAATGCAATTTTAAAGCCCAAAAGCTTACTGTTTTTCAATTATCCCAAGTGCGGAAAGCAGTGCGCCGTCGGGATAGAACACCGGCGTTCCGATGTAATGCGGCCCGTCCGTAAAATGCGTATCGGAGCCGCCCGTCACCAACAGGCCGAGCTCTTCCGCGAGCTCCTTATAATACTGCGTCTGTAAATCAGTATGCTCGGAATACATCGCTTCTATACCGTCGAGGCCGTAGCCTTTCATGCGCTTAATGAGGTCCGTCACGTACTCCTGCGGGCCGAATATCCTGCCGGGGTGGGCTATGGAGGATATCCCGCCGCACTCCTTTATAACTTCCACGGCTTCTTTGGGCGTGGGCCTGCCGATATTGGAATAGCCCGCTTTGCCGTAGCTCAAATAGCGCATATAGAAATCGCCCGGCTTTTCCGCCAGACCCTTTTTCACCGCGGCGTAGGCGGCGAGCATGGTGTGGAGAGGGGACCTGCCGTCCCTTCTTTCGCGCCTGACTTCATCCATGGTCAGATCCACGCCCGCTCCTTGCAATTTTTTTATTATATCCGCCATGCGCTCCTCCGAGGCGGCGAGGCATTGGCTGTGGAATTTTTCAAACACGGGGCTGTCGAAATCCAGCCCGTAGCCGAGGGTATGTACCTTTACGTCGCCCTCGTAAGCGGATATTTCTATGCCTTCGACGGCATATATCCCCGCCTCTTTCGCCAATTTCCCAACTTCCTTGCGCCCCAAAGCGTTGTCGTGGTCGGTTACGGAAATCAACCCCACTCCGTTCTTTACGGCCGTCTCCACCACGTCGCGCGGGGATTGCAAACCGTCCGAATAATATGTGTGAATATGCAGGTCGGCCCGTATCATCTCTTTACAGCCCCTCCCTCTATTAAAATTTTGTTGGCTTCGCGCCCGTAGAGGACGCGCTCGGCATGCGTGCACGTTATGATAGTCTGCAAGCCCACCGCCCTTTCCACGAGTTTTTTGCGCCTCGGCAGGTCGAGCTCGCTCATCACGTCGTCCAAAATGAGCACGGGATAATCGCCGCACTCCTGTTTGAATATCTCCACCTCGGCGAGCTTTACGGACAGCGCCGCCGTCCTAGTCTGCCCCTGCGACGCGTAATTTTTCGCGTCAACGCCGTCTATCTCTATAGTGAGGTCGTCGCGGTGGGGTCCGCTCGCGGTAAATCCCAGCCTTATATCCCTGTCATAGTTGCACGAAAGCTCGTCAAACAGCCGCTTTTCAAGCTCCTGCTCGCTACCCTTGTACTTCTTGTCGGGCGAGATTTTGAGGTTCTCCCGCCCGTCGGTGAGGTAGGCGTGCTGCTCGGCTGAGAGCGGCGAAAGCTTTTTTATATAATCGGCGCGCGATTTGGCTATTACCGCCGCGTATTTGCACAGTTGCTCGTCCCACACGGGGAGAGTGTCGTAGATGAGGTTTATATCCCTCTCCTTCAAAAGGTTGTTGCGCTGTTCCAATATCTTGTTGTAGCGCGAAAGGGCGACAAAATAGGGGCGGGAAAGCTGGGAAATGGAGAGATTCATAAATCTCCTGCGCTCGTCCGGCCCGTCCTGGATGAGGCGAAGCTCCTGCGGGGAGAAGAAAACCGCGAACACGTTGCCCAAAAGATCGGCGTTGCGCGTTATCTTATTGCCGTTTATTTTGACTTCCCTTCCGCTTTCGCTTATCGCCGCGCTTATTTCCGCATCCCCGTAGCGGCCGGCGCATGTGCAGGAGATAAACGCCGTCTTTTCCCCGTTTTTGATGAGTTGTTTATCCCTGCGGGTGCGCGGCGAGGTGCCCGTGCACAGGTAAAACACGGCCTCCGCGCAGTTCGTCTTGCCCTGCGCGTTCTTGCCGAAGAGCACGTTAAGCCCCGGGGAAAAGATGAAAGTTTCCGCGGAATAATTTCTGAAATTTTTCAAAGTTAAATTTTTTATATACATTTCGCCAAAAACACTTTGATTTTGTCGGATTTTATTATATAATAGAAAAACCAAACGCGCGCATTGCGCCGTGCGCCTCTATTATTATATCACCGCGGGCGCAAAAAAACAAAGGATTTAGGCTAAGTTATGGCAGATACTTCCAATCTCGATTTCATTTACAACCCAATAAAGGAAAAAATGCGCGAAACTATCAGCCATATTCCCTTTCTCACCTATATCGACAAGCTCGTGCCCGTCGCCATAGACGGGAGATACATCGTGCTTGAAACCGTATCGGAAAATTTTGCGCAGTCGATAATGAATACCCTCGCCGACAAGATCCGCGACGCCGTGATAAACGCCAACGTCGGCGTATCCGATTTCCGCCTTGTCGTAAAGGGCAACAACGATTACTTCCCCGTACAGGAAGAGGAGCATTACGTCCCCGCCAATCTGAACAAGCGCTTTACATTCGACAGCTTCGTCGCGGGCAACAACCAATTCGTCGTCGAGGCGGCAAAGGACGTCGCCAACGACCCCGCAGGCATATACAACCCCCTCTTTATTTACGGCGGCACGGGTTTGGGCAAGACTCACCTCATCCAGGCCATAGCCAACAAGATCATCGCCGACAGGCCGCAGTACAAGGTCATCTACGCCACGTGCGAGCAGTTTGTAAACGAGATCATAGACACGATGTTCACCGCCAAGGGGCCCGACGCGAGGGAGCGGGGCAACAGGCTGAGGCAACACTACAGAAGCGCCGACGTGCTGATAATCGACGATATTCAATTCATAGCCAACAAAAAGGCCGTACAGGAGGAGTTTTTCCATACATTTAACGAGCTTGTCTCCCGCGGGAAGCAGATAGTCATCACATCCGACCAGCCGCCCAAGGAGCTTACGGCCCTCGAAGAGCGGCTCCGCACGCGCTTTTCCGGCGGGCTCGTGTTCGATATTCTTCCCCCCAACTTCGAGACGAAGATCGCGATACTCAAACAAAAGGCGTTTGAAAAGAAGTGCATCGTGCCCGACGACGTGCTCGCATTCCTCGCGCAGGACAGCGGCGACGACGTGAGGACGCTCGAGGGCAGGCTTACAAAAGTCGTGTTCGCGAGCAAACTGCACGAGCTTCCGATAACCGTTACTCTCGCGCGCAACGCCCTGCACGAGGCCGTATCCGAGCAGTCGGAGGAAATAACCCCCGCCTCGATAATAAGCGCGGTCACGGGCTTTTACAAGATAACCAAGGGGGAACTCGTCGGAAAGAGCAAGAAAAAGGAGCTGGTGCTGCCCAGACAGGTGTGCTGTTATCTGATGTGCGAGCTGTTGTCCCTCCCCCTTATGTCCATAGGCAAAGAACTCGGTGACAGAAACCACACCACCATACTCTATTCGCGCAACAAGGTGGAAGAGATGATGGGCGTATCCGACAAACTCGCCAAAGACATTGACGACATAAAGAATATAATTTTAAAGAAATAAACAATTCGTTGCCCCATATTACGGGGTCTGATAAGAATTTTATGCTTGCGCCCGATAAAAATGCGGGCGCAGAATTTTATAAAAAATGAACAAATTCGTACTCGGAAATTTCGATATAGTCGTAGTGGGCGCGGGGCACGCGGGCTGTGAAGCCGCGCTCGCTTCCGCCCGCACGGGAATGAAAACGGCTATGCTGACCCTCAACCTCGACAGCATAGCTTTTATGGCGTGCAATCCCTCCATTGGCGGCACGGCAAAGGGGCACCTCGTGCGCGAGATAGACGCTCTCGGCGGGGAAATGGGGATAAACGCAGACGCGACGGCTTTGCAGATAAAAATGCTGAACGGCGGAGTGCTTTACTGCAGGGCCGCGGTGCTTGCGACGGGCGTGTATTTAAACGCGCGCACGATAACGGGCGACGTGACTGCAAACAGCGGGCCCAACGGATTCGCGCCCGCCACCGCTCTCACGAAAAATCTGATAGAGCTGGGTTACTCCGTGCGGCGTTTCAAGACGGGAACGCCTGCGCGCGTGCACTTCAACTCCCTTGACCTATCCAAGCTCACCCCCCAATACGGGGACGAAAACGTCGGGCCGTTCTCCTTTTTAAACGACGAGCCACCCCAAAACAAGACGCCCTGCTACCTCGGCTACACAAACGAACGCACGCATGAAATAATCAGGGACAACCTCGACCGCTCCCCCCTCTACAACGGCACGATAGGATCGACGGGCCCGAGATATTGCCCCTCCATAGAGACAAAGGTGGTGCGCTTTGCCGAAAAGACGAGGCACCAGATATTCATCGAGCCCGAGGGCGAAAACACGCTGGAAGCGTACGTGCAGGGGATGTCCTCATCCATGCCTCACGACGTGCAGATAGAGATGTACCATTCGGTGGAAGGGCTGGAAAACGCGCAATTCATGCGCTTTGCGTACGCGATAGAGTACGACTGCATTGACACGCTCGATCTGTATCCCACACTCGAATTCAAAAAGGTGAGCGGGCTGTACTCCGCAGGGCAGATAAACGGCACCTCGGGCTATGAAGAAGCCGCCGCGCAGGGGCTCATGGCGGGGCTCAACGCCTCG
>CANREQ010000033.1 GCA_947629695.1 uncultured Clostridia bacterium
GCGAAGCGTAGCGGAGTCGAATGGGTCCCCCTGTCCTAAGTGGAAAAGCCGTTTCAACGTTATTCCCTACCACCACAAGGGGGATTCCTCGACTACGCGCTTTGCGCTACGCTCGGAATGACAACACATTAAATATCAGGTTACATTTTAATCCCCTCAGTCGCCTACGGCGACAGCTCCCCTTAGCGTCATCGACGCCAAGGGGAGCCTTTCTTGGCTTCTTCCGCTTGCGGGGACGAGCGCAAAGGGAGCCAAGGCGTGCCGTCACCCTGCCCCCGCCGTCACCCTGAGCGAAGCGTAGCGGAGTCGAATGGGTCCCCCTGTCCTAAGTGGAAAAGCCGTTTCAACGTTATTCCCTACCACCACACGGGGGATTCCTCGACTACGCGCTTTGCGCTACGCTCGGAATGACGACATTTAAATATCGGATTACGTTTTAATCCCCTCAGTCGCCGTTCGGCGACAGCTCCCCTTAGCTTTAAGGGGAGCCTATTGCGGGAGCTGTAATTACGAAGTGAGTAAACGCATAGAAGCGAGCAAGACAAGGAAGGTGCGCAAACGACGACGGGAGCGTACACAGACGTACGTGACCGAGGAGTGCGTAAACCTGACGCAGTATTGCGACGCTTATATGCGTTTAGCGGCAGCCATTATTTGTGCGGACGATCAAAGAAACGCCGGCACAAATAATGTATAAGTTTTTTTCTATTATTCATAATAATCTCAACGACAAAAAACATAATGCGCTCTTAAACAGAGCAAGGAGGAAAAATGAAAAAAGCACTTATTACGGGTATTACTGCCGTAATTCTCGCCTCGGCGGCGGGGGTAGGCGCCGTACTCGCCACGGCTGGGCATGCGGGCGAGCAGGACGCCTCCTTCCCCTGCGCTCAGGTTGCGGTTTTGCGGCGCGGCGCAACGGGCGGCGAGGTCAAAGAGGTCCAGCGCCGCCTCAAGCAGTGGGGCTATTACAGCGGCGCGGTTGACGGCGTTTACGGCTCCAAGACAATAGATGCCGTCAAAAGCTTTCAGCGCAAAAACGGCCTGACGGCGGACGGGATCGTGGGCAAAAGCACCTACGAAGCGCTGGGCATGAATGCAAGCGCAAACGTCTTGGACGGCGGCAAGGATTATTCCTCAAGCTATACCAACTCCGATTTGTACTTGCTTGCGAAATGTATCTACGCGGAAGCGCGCGGAGAAAGCTACACCGGACAGGTGGCGGTGGGCGCGGTGATCTTAAACAGAGTCAAATCCAGCGCGTTCCCCAACACAATCGCGGGCGTGATCTATCAGCAGAACGCGTTTACGGCCGTATCCGACGGGCAGATAAATCTGCAGCCGGACAAGACGGCGATGAACGCGGCGAGCGACGCCATGAACGGCTGGGACCCGACCTACGGGTGCATCTATTATTATAACCCGGCGGTCGCGACGAGCTCCTGGATCTTTTCGAGAAAGACGGTGACGACCATCGGCAAACACGTATTCGCCATATAGGAGGTAGAAAGTTAAATGGCAACTGAAAAGAAAATATCAAGCGGCGCGGAAAAAGCCGAAAAACTGACGAGGAAGAACTCCCCTTCCAAAGGCCAAAAAGATAATTCCGTCGCATCCCAAAAGGGCAAAAAGCAGTCCGGCGCGACTGCGCAGAAGAGGGCGGCGGACGCTGTGGAAAAGGAAGAGCTTAAGAGCAATTCATCTACCCGCACGGCGGGCAAGGGCAAAAAGACGAGCAAAAAGCAGGCGAAAAAGACCAACGCCAAAAAGCTCGCCCGCAAAAAGGCCGCAGAGGAAAAGAAGCTGGCCAAGGCGCGCCTCAAGGCCGAAAGAAAACAGGCCAAATTGGAGAGAAAGTTGGAGCACAGGGAGAAAAAGGCGGAGCGCGCGGCTCAGGCCAAGGAGCGCAAACAGGCGCTCAAAGAAAAGCGGCGCGAACGCAGGGATATGATAAAAAAGGAGACAAAGGCGCAAAGGCGCAAGAGAATTGCCGAAGAAAAGCAGGCAAAGCGCGAGGCGGTCAAGGCAAAGCGCGAGGCCAAACTCGCCAAAAAGAAGGCCTCACGCGAACACAAACTCAAGGTGCGCGCGCAGAAGAGGGCGGAGCGCAACGACAAGAGGCGCGCGCCCGGATTCGGCGGCTGGCTCGCCGCGGTCATCTCGCTGGGCGTGACCACCCTCGCGCTGGGCACGGTGCTGACATTCGGATGGTTCACCATGGACGATATGCAGGCAAGCATGGCGGGCGCGCAAGTGCAATCCCTCTATGAGCTCAACTCCGTGTTCGACAACCTCGACGCGGACCTTTCCAAGGCGCAGGCGGCTTCCTCTCCCACCGACAGGGTGCGGGTGCTTTCGGATATAGCCATAGAGAGCCAGACGGCGGAGACAATACTCGAAAGGCTGCCTTTGGACATCGCAATGACAGAGCAAATGGCTTCGTTTATCAACAAAATGGGCGACAGCGCAAAACAAATGCTGTACACCGTGGCAAACGGCGGGGAGCTTTCCCCTTCTCAGTTAAAGACGCTGGCGTATATGTACGAGACCAACTCCGCGCTCAAAGCGGAGATGAACGAGCTCATCTCCACGGTTGACGGCAGGGATCTTCTCTCGGCCATGCGCGGCAAAAACAGCGTTATAGGCGACGGGTTCGGCGTAATTCAGAACAACACGTTCGAAACCCCCAAGGGCATTCAGGACGGGCCCTTTGCGGACAGCGTGAACAAGACCAATCCCCGCGCGCTGAAAGGTCAAAAGGAAATCACCGCGGCCGACGCGGAAAAATTGACTTTGCAGTATTTTGCAGATTACAACGCACAGAACGCGCACTGCACGGGCGAGGCCGTATCCGACGCGCTGACCGTCTACAACGTAAATATTATGACCGACGACGGGGAAATGCTGGCGCAAATATCCAAGCTCGGCGGCAAAGTGGTCGCGTTTGACAGCTTCAAGGATTGCAGTAAACACAATTTCTCCGTGGACAGGTGCATAAGCATCGCCCGGGACTTCCTCTCCTCTATAGGCTATGAAGGACTCAAGGCGGTTTGGACGAGCGAAAACGGCACGACTTGCAACCTCAATTTCGCACCCGTGCAGGGCGGCGCGATACTCTACCCCGACCTCATCAAAGTCAAGGTGTGCGAGGAGCGCGGAATTGTGACCGGCGTGGAGGCGCTTTCCTATGTGCTCAACCACGGCGAGAGGGATTTGGACGGCGCGGCGCTGAGCAAGCAGGAGGCGCAGTCCGAAATCAACGGAAATATCGACGTACAGAGCGCGCGGCTTGCGCTTATCCCCTTTGACGGCGGCGAGAGGCTGTGCTACGAATTTTTCGGAAGCCTCGGCAACAACGAATACTACGTGTACGTTGACGCTCAGACGGGCGAAGAGATCGAAGTGCTCACAATTGTCGGCACGGCCCAGGGCAAGGCGTTGATGTAAAGAGAATTGATAAAAATAGTTTATTTTGACAAATTTTAAGATATATTTTGAGTGGCGCGGCGAAATTCATTTCGCCGCGCTTCCCTTTTAACTTTATGCGGGGATATGGGGGTTTGATTGAGGGTAGGGAGCCAAGGGGCCGTCACCCTGAGCGTAGTGAGGCTGAAAGCCGAACGTAGTCGAACGGGTCCCCCTGTCTTGAGTGGCATTGCCGTTTCAACATTACTCCCCAAGACCACATGGGGGATTCCTCCACTCAATCGAGTGCTTCGCACTCTTAATCGGTCGGAATGACGACACATTTTATTGGCGGGTTTCTTTTTAAATGACCGAGCAAAAGCGGAACGCAACACCGCAGAACGACGCTTATATGCGTTTAGCGGGAGACAATTGTTGCAAATTCCCGGCCCAAGTGCTATAATTAACAAAACGGAGGCTTTTATGAATAGAAAACAGGAAAAAGAGGAGCTCAAAAACTACATAGAGCACCTGTGCGACAAAGACGGCTACGCCGTGGTTGACATCAATATCGACAGTCAAAACATGTACGACCCGCTCAGTTTAAAGGGCGAAAAGGATCTGTGCGGCGAGATTTACGATTACATCGAAACCCAGACCAACGTCGTGCCCGCCGCAATACCCTTGCGCATACGAATGCACGGCGACTTCGGCGAGAACGATAAAGAGGAAATCAAAAAGAGCATGCACCGCCACTATATAATGAAGTCGTTCGATATTTCCTGGGATCTCGTGGCGAACTTCCGCAAAATGCTTTTGCTTGCACTGTTCGGGGCGGCGGTGCTGGCCGTATACCTCTACCTCGCGATAACCGGGAACAACGCGTTTATGACCGAAATTTTGTCAATTGTCGGCTCATTTTCCCTGTGGGAAGCGGCCGACTCCTTCCTGTTGGAGCGGCCCCGTCTCAGGCGTGAATTCCGCAATAACGAGCAAAGTCTGAACGAGCTGATAGAATTTGCGGATGAAAGCGGTCAAACCTGACCTCATTCCTCCCAAGTTTTGTTGATTTGTATTGAAAACCGTGCTATAATTTTAAAAAATCCCGCTTTATTTAACTTTACGCACCTCATTTTGCGCGCGAAAAATGAGCGGGTAAACACAAAGAAACAGGTTAAAAAAGGTTTATTATGATTACATTGGATCAAGTGTACAAGGCGCAATATGTTTTAAAGGAAGCCGTGAGGGAATCCGACCTCATCTACTCCCCCGTGCTCTCCAAAGAGGCGGGGTGCGAGCTGTATCTCAAATGCGAAAATCTGCAGGTGACCGGCTCCTTCAAGGTGCGCGGGGCCTATTACAAGATAGCGCGCCTTTCCGACGAGGAAAAGGCCAAGGGGATAATCGCCTGCTCGGCGGGCAATCACGCGCAGGGCGTCGCCCTCGCTTCAAAAAAATTCGGCATAAAATCCATCATCTGTATGCCGGACGGCGCGCCCATTTCCAAGGTGGAAGCGACCAAGAGCTACGGGGCGGAAGTCGTCCTTGTGCCCGGCGTTTACGACGACGCGCACAACGAGGCCGAAAGGCTGAAAAGCGAGCGCGGCTACACCTTTATCCACCCCTTCGACGACGAAGATATAATAGCCGGCCAGGGCACAATAGGGCTGGAGATTGTCAACCGCCTTTCAGACGCGGACGCGATAATCGTGCCCGTGGGAGGCGGCGGGCTGATAGCCGGCGTGGCTTTCGTGGCAAAACAGCTCAACCCCTCCGTCAAGGTGTACGGCGTGCAGTCGGCGGGCGCGCCGAGCATGTTGAACTCCCTGGCGCACGGAAAAATAGAAACGCTCCCCTCCGTCTCCACCATTGCCGACGGAATAGCAGTGAAAGAGCCGGGCGCGCTCACATTCAAGATGTGCTCCGAATACGTGGACGGTATAGTATCGGTGACGGACAACCATGTGTGCGCGGCAATTTTGGCGCTTATCGAAAAGCAGAAGATGATAGCCGAGGGCGCGGGCGCGGTGTCGCTTGCGGCCGTAATGTTCGATAAAATTCCCGACATCAAGGGCAAAAAGGTTGTTTGCCTCATTTCGGGCGGAAATATAGACGTCAACATACTTTCGCGCGTGATAAACCGCGGTCTGTTGATGGGCGGCAGGCAATGCTCGCTCACGCTTGAGCTTTCCGACAGACCCGGCCAACTTGTGGGGGTATCAAGGATAATCGCCGAGTGCGGCGCAAACGTCGTCGGCGTACTTCACGAGCGCGCCAACGAGGGAAGCGACGTAAACGGGTGCTATATCAAAATATCAATAGAAACGCGCAACGCCGCGCATATCGCGCAGATAAAAAAGCGCTTGTCCGAAGGCGGATTCAAGGTTTTGGACGAATAATTCAAACAAGGTTTTAAGGAGAATAAAGATGAAAACGGTTTCCACAGACAAAGCGCCCGCCGCGATAGGGCCCTATTCACAGGCTAAAATAGCCGACAACAACCCCAAATTCGTATTTACGAGCGGCCAAATACCCGTAGATCCCGCGACGGGGATAATACCCGACGGCATCGAGGAGCAGACAAGGCAGGCATGCGAAAACGTAAAAGCCCTGATTGAAGAGAGCGGCTCCGACATGTCAAAAGTGATAAAGACGGTGTGCTTCCTGTCGGACATTGCCAATTTCGGCGCGTTCAATAAAGTGTACGCAACTTACTTTACCTCCTCCCCCGCGAGGAGCTGCGTAGCCGTAAAGGATATACCAAAGGGCTGTCTGGTTGAAATAGAGGCGATCGCCCTCATTTGATCGTTAAAAATTGTTGACTTATCAATAAGTTTTTCGTATAATCAATGTAGTGAAAAAATTATAAGGAAATAACTTATGAAAACGGCAATTGTAACAGACAGCAACAGCGGCATAACGCAGGCCGAAGCGAAAGAGCTGGGTATTACGGTCATTCCCATGCCCGTGCTCATCGACGGCGAACAGTACTTCGAGGATTTGACGCTTACGCAGGAACGGTTCTACGAAAAGCTGAGAGCCGACGCTCAGGTTTCCACATCACAGCCGAGCGCATACGACGTTGGCGAGCAATGGAAATTTCTGCTTAAAGACTACGATAAGATAATACACATACCCATGTCGAGCGGGCTGTCCGAGACGTGCGCCACGCTCTCCCGCCTCGCCGAGACGGATTTTGCGGGCAAGGTGTACGTGATAGACAACCAGCGCATTTCCGTGACGATGCGCCAAAGCGTCCTCGACGCCATTAAAATGACGCAGGAGGGCAAGAGCGCGGAAGAAATACGCGACTTTTTAATGCAAACAAAGATGCAGTCCTCCATATATATAATGGTGGACACGCTGAAATACCTCAAAAAGGGCGGAAGGCTTACCCCCGCCGTCGCGGCCATAGGAACGCTTCTGAAAATCAAGCCCGTTTTGCAGATACAGGGCTTCAAGCTTGACCAATACGCAAAGGTGAGAAAGCTTGCCGACGCCAAAGCGACTATCGTAGGCGCGCTCCAAAAGGATATTACGACGCGCTTTAAAGATCTGCGCGAAAGGGGGAAGCTCACCCTCATGGTGGCGCATACGCAAAACTATGACGAAGCCGCGCTGTTCGCCGAAGAATTGCGCGAAAAGTTCCCCGATATAGGCGTATCGGCCGTTGACCCCCTCTCCCTGAGCGTCTCCTGCCACATAGGCCCCGGGGCGCTTGCGGGCGCGGTGAGCATAAAATACTGAAATTCTGCCGGAATGGCACAAAATAATCAAAACGCGGAGAAAATAAGATGAGTATAATGATAGTTACCGACAGCAATTGCGGCATAACCGTGGATAAAGCGGAAGAGCTCGGCATCGAGATCCAGCCCACTCCCGTCCTCGTAAACGGAGAGCAGTTCTTCGAAGAAGAAGGCTTTACGCAGGAGCAATTCTACGAAGCCCTTACCAAAGACGGCACAACCGTCGCGACTTCCCAGCCCAACCCCTTCGACGTTGCCGAAAGGTGGCGCAGAATTTTGAAAAGCTATGACGAGATACTGTACATGCCCTTATCAAGCGGGCTGTCCGAGACGGCTTTGACAATTAAGAAGATGGCGGAAACGGAGCCCGAATTCAAGGGAAAGGTTTACGCGCTTGATAATCACAGGGTGTCTATCACGCAGAAACAGACGGTGTTTGACGCGCTGAAGATGATAAAAGAGGGCAAAACCTGTAAGGAGATATACGATTACTTCATGGAGACGGGCAAGTACTCCTCCATATACATCGCGCTCGGCACGCTGAAATATCTCAAAAAGAGCGGGAGATTGACCCCTGCGGCGGCGCTCATAGGCACCATGCTGAGGATCAAGCCCGTACTTCAAAACCACGGCGGGGTATTCGATACATACGCGAAAGTGAGAAAGACCAGCGAGGCAAAAAAGGTCATGATGGAAGCGCTTGAGCACGACCTCAACGGCCCCTTCAAAGAGCTCCGCGAACAGGGCAAAATGGCGCTGGGCGTGGCGCACACCCAGAACTTCGAGGAAGCGGAGATATTCGCGAAAGAGCTTGAGGCGCACTTCCCCGATATGAAGGTGGAATTTATCGACCCCCTCTCCCTGAGCGTCTCCTGTCACATAGGCCCGGGCGCGCTCGCGTGCGGCTGCGCGATAAAGTATTGAAATTGAAAAAATTTTCTAAGGCGGCAAAGTTTTGCCGCCTTTTTGTTTTGCAATGCGGATAGGACCGCAGATAATCAAAGTTTTTTTAAATGCGAACGCTCGGGAAGATAGCGGCTGTTGTAAATTATCCCGATGACGAGGGCGTTTATCATGACGTAGCACCACAACAAAAAGACGATAATGGCCGCGATAGCCCCGTACAACCTCTGGGGGTTGGCGAATTTCAGATAAACCGTAAATCCGGTGCCGCCCAAAAGCCAAAGCGCGGTGGTTAAGAGACTTCCCGGCATCGCCGTATCGAAATTCAGCCTGTACGGACAGGCGAACAAATTGAGGGAATATGCGACGAACACGGCGAACATGCTCAAAAATATTATGGAAATGACGTCCGCAACTTCTTTGGGCATTATCAGATCCAGCACGCCGTAACTTAAAAAGGGCACCGTCACCGCGGCGGCCGCCAAAAACAGCGTGAAAAACACGGGCAGAAGAGAGGCGAGCCTCAACTTCAACCCGCCCTTTAAAACCTTGTCGCCGTAAATAATTTCGCCGCTCCTGCGGAGGTGATAGAAAAAATTGGTTGACGACCACAGCGAAGTGAGAATGAGGACGAGCCCCGCGCCGCTCGCCGCGCCCGAAGCCGACTTGTTGAGATACTCTATTACGGGCGCGACCGCCGAAAACAGGCTGTTTGACGTGAGCACGGTGAGATCCACCGAGCCGACCAACAGCGCGAGCCAAAACAAAAAAGGCGTGACCGACATCAGCAAAAAGTAGACGAGCGTGCCGGAAATCGTCGAAAACCTCTTATCCGAAAAATATTTATACAGGCTTTTGAAATCGTCCATACATATATTTTTAACTCCGGGCGGCGTACATATACAAATTTTTAAAAGGGGACGGAAAATTCCGCCCCCTCCGCCTTTTCAGCCGTTGCACCCGCAGGAGTTATTGCACCCGCAGGAGTTATTGCACCCGCAGGAGTTATTGCACCCGCAGGAACACGGTTGCGTGTTTTGCGCAGTTACCCAGCCGCATCCGTCCCAGCCGGCATAGGGCGAGGTCCCGCACCCGCAGGATACGCACCCGCACGAATCGTCGTAAACGCTTGCCGCCGCATACCCGCCGTTACAGCCGCTATTACAGCCGCAACCGTTATTACAGCCGCCGTTACAGCCGCATCCGCCATTGCGGGTAAGCGCCGTGCCGAGGAAAGAGAGCAAACCTACGCGCCCGCCGCAAAAGTTACAGTTATTGCACATAATTGCTTACCTTGTCTTTTGAATTTTTCAAGGCAAAGGTTTTCCCCCTTGCCTTTAATCCATAATATGAACATGCTCCCCCGCACGTTACAAAAATACGCGCAAAGCGGGCGGCGAGGCGCACAAAAACAGCGGGCCCGCAAAATAACGGACCCGCCGCAAAAGCTTTTTTATTTTGATTATTTGCCGAAATATCTCTTCAAGAGGCCCGCAAAGCCAGCGCCGTGACGCGCCTCGTCCTTTGCCATCTCGTGCACGGTATCGTGAATTGCGTCGTAGCCGAGCTGTTTCGCCCTCTTTGCAATTGCCAATTTGCCCTCGCACGCGCCCGCTTCGGCCGCCGCCCTGAGCTCCAGATTCTTCTTGGTGGAGTCGGTTACGACTTCGCCCAAAAGCTCCGCAAACTTGGAAGCGTGATCGGCTTCTTCATACGCATAGCGCTTGAAAGCTTCGGCAACTTCGGGATAACCCTCGCGCTCCGCAACCCTCGCCATTGCAAGGTACATGCCGACTTCGGTGCACTCGCCCGTGAAATGAGCGCGGAGGCCTTCCATAACCTCTTTGTCCTCCACAACGCCGTCGCCGACCTTATGCTCGCAGGCGTAAACCGTCTTGGTCTCGTCAACGGGGGTAAAAGTCTTTGCCTTGCAAACGGGGCACACTTCAACGTCGTCGGCTACCAATTCGCCGCAAACAGTACATCTTTTCATAAAAATACACTCCTTAAAATTGATTTGATTTTTCCAGATTATGATAACACAAACGCGCGCGCATTGCAATATTTCGGCACAACTTTTTTTGCCTAATTTTGTTGCAGGATAATGCCCGCCAGCTCCTTAAAGCTGCTTGCAAAGCGCGTCGCGCCCGCCGCCTCAAGCGCATCTTTCGTGCGATAGCCCCACAGCACGGAGACGCAACAAAGCCCGGCGTTTTTCGCCGTCTGCACGTCCGTTTCCCCGTCGCCGACAAAGAGGCACTCCTCCTTTTTCACGCCTAAAGATTTCAAAATTTCATACGCGCCGTCTGGCGCGGGCTTTAAAGGAAGGCCCTCCCTCTGACCCAAAACGCAATCAAAGCAAAAGGGCGCAAAATAATTTTCGTTTGTCTTGAGCGCGACGTTGTGCGGCTTGTTTGTCAAAACCGCCATGCGCACGCCGCGGCTTTTGAGCATGAGCAGGGCCTCTTCCTCCCCGTCGAAAAATTTTGAGAGAGCGCCGTCGTTTTTCGCGTATTCGGCCTTATAAAAACGGAGAATTTCCTCCAGCCTGTCCGCGTTTTCTTCGCCTATCGAAAGGCGGACAAGCTCCCGCGCGCCGTTGCCGATGAAAGCGGCTACCCGCTCCCGCGAGAGGGTTGGAAGCGAAAAGTGCGCGAGCGTCTTGTTGAGCACTTCGCGGATGTCGGGGAGAGTATCGAACAGCGTGCCGTCCAAATCGAAAATTACAGCCTTATACATCTTTCACATCTTGCGGGGAGTCTGTATGCCGAGCAGCGAAAGCGCGTTTTCAAGCGTAGCCAGCGTCGCTTTGGTCACTCCGAGGCGAAGCTCCCTTACCCCCTCTTCCGCCGAAATTATCTTGCAGTCGAAGTAGAATTTGTTGAATTTCTGCGCGAGCTCCACACAGTAGCGGGCGATGATGCTCGGCTCGTACTTGGCCGCCGCTTCCTTGACCGCGTCGGGAAAACGCGCGAGGGTTTTTACGACTTCGAATTCCTGCTCTTCGGGCGCGTAGCCCACGGGATATGCCGCGACGAACGCGCCTGCTTTGTCCAAAACCGAGCGGGCGCGTGCGCACGTATATTGGCAATAAACGCCCGTCTCCCCGTCGAAGGAAAGCACCTTGTCGTAGGAGAAAACTATGTCCTTTATCTTGCTGTTGTACAGCGCGCCGAATATAACTGCGCCTACCCCAACCTTTTCGGCTATTCCGTCTTTGTCCTCGAGATCGGGGTTCTTTTCCTCGAGCACGGCGCGCGCCTTTTCAACGCACTTGTCTATAACGTCCTCAAGCCAAATAACCCTGCCGTTTCGCGTGGACATAGCCCCGTCCTCAAGAGACACCATGCCGTATGCGACGTGCACCATATCCTTTGCCCAATCGTTGCCCATCAGCTCCAAAACCTTGAATATCTGCTTGAAATGCAGGTTTTGCTGATAGGCGACCACGTACAGGCACTTGTAAAAATCGTATGTCTTTTTGCGGTAATATGCCGCCGCCAGATCGCGCGTGGCGTACAGCGAAGCGCCGTCCGAGCGAAGGATAAGACAGGGCGGCATGCCGTACTCTTCCAAATCCACTATCTGCGCGCCGTCGCTCTCCTTCAAAAGATTTTTTTGCTTGAGCTCGTCTATCACAGGTTGCATTTTGTCGGTGTAAAAGCGTTCGCCGTTGTAGCTGTCGAATTTTACGCCCAACCGCTTGTAAATTTTGTTTACGTACTGTAAAGTGAGGGATTTGAACCACTCGAACAGCTCGTTCGCCTCTTTTTCGCCATTTTCGATGAGGCGGAAATACTCCCGCGCTTCCCTCTCCATTTCCTCAGTCGCCTCGCCGTTGAAGCGGACGTACAGCTCGTTAACGGCGAAGATGCCGCGCTTTTCCACGTCCTCCTTGTTCCCCCAATGCTTGTAAGCGCAAATGAGTTTGCCGAACTGCGTGCCGTAATCGCCGAGGTGATTTATCCCGACGACGTTGTAGCCGAGGAACGCGAAAATTTTGTACAGCGAGCTGCCCAAAACGGTCGTGGAAAGATGGCCTATGTGGAAGGGCTTTGCGATGTTCACCGAAGAATAATCTATGCAGACGGTCTTGCCCGCGCCCATATCCGAGCCGCCGTATTTCGCCCCTTGGCTTTCAATGCTTTCAAGCGTTTCTTTTATGAGGTTTGCGCGGTTTATCCTGAAATTGAGATAGCCGTTTACGGCCGAAACTTCCTCTATTACGCTATCCGCCGCTATCGACGAAGCGAGCTCCTGCGCGATGAGTACGGGGGATTTCCGCAACACTTTAGCGAATTTGAAGCAGGGAAGGGCGTAATCGCCCATGGACGTATCGGGCGGAACGGCGACGGAAGATAAAATTTCTTCCCCGTCCACCCCGTCTATCTTGATTTTCTGCGCGATATATGTCTTGTAATCCATAACTTTTTCTGCCTTTTTACCAATTTTAACACAGCGGGCAAAATTTGGCAACAAATAGCCGTAAAGCGTTTTGAAATTTTTAAAATTTATATTATAATTAAAGCGAAATAAAAATCGAGGTCTTTTTATGAAATTAGGCGTAGTAGGTCTGCCGAACGTGGGAAAATCAACCCTGTTCAACGCGATAACCCATGCGGGCGCGGAGGCCGCAAATTATCCCTTCTGCACGATAGAGCCCAACGTGGGCGTGGTGGCCGTGCCCGACGAGCGGCTGGATAAGCTCGCCGCGCTGTACTCGAGCAAGAAAGTCACCCCCGCCATTGTGGAGTTTGTGGATATTGCGGGGCTTGTAAAGGGCGCTTCCCGCGGGGAGGGTCTGGGCAACAAATTCCTCTCCCATATACGCGAATGCGACGCTATAGTGCACGTTGTGAGGTGCTTCGAGGACGCGAACGTCACGCACATTTCCGCCACTCTCGACCCCGTCGCCGATATAACGACCATTACTTTGGAGCTCATCCTGGCCGACATTGAGGCCGTCAACAAGCGGCAGGACAGGATACGCAATACGGCAAAGGGCGGCGCGAACAAGGACGCCGCGGCGGAGTACGCGTTTTTGGAAAGGCTGGAGAAATTCCTCTCCGAAGAAAAGCCCGCGAGGCTGTTCGAGTGCGACGAGGGCGAAAAGATTTATTTGAAAAATCTCTTCCTCCTCACCGCAAAGCCCGTCATATATGCCGCAAACATTTCCGAATTGGACATGGGAAAGGATGAGGACGAGATCCCCTTTGTCGTAAAGGTAAAAGCTTATGCAAAGGCCGAGGGAAGCGAGGTGATGGTCATCTGCGCAAAGACCGAGGACGAACTTTCGCAAATGCCAGCAGAGGACGCGGCCATGTTTTTGGAAGAGCTGGGCCTTAAAGAAAGCGGGCTCAACAGGCTGATAAAAAAGAGCTACTCCCTCCTGGGGCTCATATCCTTTCTGACGGCGGGCGAAAAGGAAACGAGAGCATGGACGATCGTCAACGGCACCAAGGCCCCGCAGGCGGCGGGGGTTATTCACACCGACTTCGAAAGGGGCTTTATACGCGCGGAGGTCGTGGACTATCGGACGCTTCTCGATTGCGGCGGGCTGGTGGGCGCGCGCGAAAAGGGCAAGGTGAGAAGCGAGGGCAAAGACTACGTCGTAAAGGACGGGGATGTGATACTTTTCAGATTCAACGTTTGACAATATAAAATTTTCAAGGGAGCGGTTTTGCCGCTCCCTTTTTTCGCTTTTATTTGTATTTATTGCAAAATTGCCCGGATAAGCTGTCCGCGTAGGGGATTTTCGCCGTACCCGCTCCCTCTGCCGTTGGGAATATCGAGGGCGGTTTTGCCCGATTTTATCAGCACTATCCTATCCGCCATATACAGCGCCTCGTCGATGTCGTGGGTGACGAAAACCGCAGTTTTTTTGTCCGCCCTCTGCATTTTAGTAAAGCCGTCCATAATGGAAATTTTGAGCTTGAGCCCGAGGGAAGAAAAGGGCTCGTCCATAAGCAACAGGTCGCAATCTTTCAAAAACGCGCGGACGATAGCCACACGCTGGGCCTCTCCGCCCGAAAGGGAACATGGGAAACTGCCCTCCTTCCCTTCAAGGCCCGTCGCCTTCAACAATTTTTCCATGCGCCCATGGTCCTTGCAAACTATCTTCAAATTGCCCTCTACGGTGAGGTTGGGCAGAAGGCGCGGCGTCTGGAACACGTACGAACAGCCGAGGCGGGGGAAATCGCCGGAGCATTTTATAAGCCCCGAGAGCGCGTTCAAAAGGGTGGTTTTGCCGCAACCCGATTCGCCCAAGACGCACAGCACTTTTCCCTCTTCGATGTCGAGGGAAAAATCCTCGTACACGCTCTTTTGCCCGTATTTTACACCCAGATTTTTTATACTTATCATATCTCCCCCCTTTGCCTTTTAAAGGCCGTGCGGGAGAGCGCTGAAAACGCCGCCTCGATGACTATTCCGAACAAGACGGCGACGAGCGTCAGCGCGGCGAGGCGGGGAAGATTTATATAATTCTGCGCCTCGCTCATCATTCCGCCTATCGCCGTATAGGTGGACGCCATGACCTCTGCGGAGATTATGATCTTGAGCCCGAAAGAGAGGTTTACGCCGACGTTTACGACCGTAGGTGGCATAATATGCGGCAAATAAACGTAAGCAAGCTTTTGCGCCGCGGTGAAATCATAGACCTTTGCCATCTGCAGCAGGTCGCCGTCAACGCCCAAGATCCCCTCGTAAAGCTGGGAGTATATCATGGGAAACAACACAAGCAACGCCACAGCGACGGGCGCGGACGTGGGGGTGAGCCAGACCAAAATAAGCAGCAGCACCGCCATGGTGGGGAGCGAGCGGAAGAGCGCGGCTATCGGGCGCATGAAGTGGGCAAACGGCGCAAATAGCGAGGAAAGACAGGCGCACAAAAGGGCGGCGGCAAAGGAGATGACGAACGCGGCGAGCGTCCTTAGCACCGTGCGGCCGAGCGCCTTCCAGAAAAACGCGTTTGCAAACAGCGCGAAAAACTCCCGCGCGGACGGGGCGAATGGCGCGACTAGGTATTCGTTTTTTACCACTGCGCCCGCGATGAGCCATGCCGCCCACATCAAAGCGACGGCGAGCACGGAATACAGAAAATTGAATTTTTTACCGCACAGAAAGTCTTTCATTCCAAAAATTTACGCTTACAATTTATAAACCGCTCAGACCGCGTAGAAGAATTTATCTGCGGGAACGCCCCACGCGTTGCCGGATACTCCGTTCAGCTCCTGCATAAAGGCAACTATCTTCGCCTTGCCCGTCGCGTTGGATTCGAACTTTATCCCGCAGTTTGCTATTACTTCCTTTGTCAGGTTGCCCGAGGTAAAGGCGTGGGCGTAATCCCCCTTTGTCTTGGCGTCTATGGCGTTGTAGATATCTTCCGCCGTCGTCTGCGCGGAGTTTACCCACTGCATGGAGAGTTCGAAGCAGGCCATAAAATCCTCTATGGCTTTGGGGCTGTCCGCAATTGCCGAATTTTTCGCAACGGCTACTGCCTGGGGATAGCCGCCCTCGCCGTAAAGCGCCTGCAAATTGCCCGCAACCGAGAGTTTGCCCTGCGTTACCGTTTGCGGGCAATTTGCAG
>CANREQ010000034.1 GCA_947629695.1 uncultured Clostridia bacterium
CGCATAGTGAATAGCGCGAACGGTGACCGAGGCAAATGTTGTCCCTTACATTTGCCGAGACGGTGTCTGTGTAGCAGACTGAGGGGATTGCTCCCTCGCATAATGTGCCAACGGGACAGGTGGGAGCGCTTCTCATTCACCTCAAACTTTCATAAAATGCGTAAAACGCTCATAGGTTAAACTATGAGCGTTTTTACTTTGGCTGTGGGCGAAAGCGGCGAGGTCGCCGCGATAAATGTTGACGGTGCGGCGGGCGAAAGGCTTGCCGCGCTGGGGTTATGTAAGGGCGCAACGGTCACCTGCCTCGGTTTTTCGTTTTTCCGCGGCAGTGTGCTCCTCGCGGTGGGCGGCAACCGCGTGGCCATGCGCAAATCTGTCGCGCAAAAAATTCAAATCGTATATGCCCGAACGGGCGGAGAAAATTCATGAAAACCGCCGTACAAAGCGCAAAAGCCGTGCGGGATGGCAAGAGCTTTAAGCGCGTAGTTATCGCGGGCAATCCAAACGCGGGCAAAACCACCCTTTTCAACGCGCTCACGCACAGCAATTTAAAGACGGGAAATTTCCACGGCGTGACCACTTCGCCCGCCTACCAAAGCCGCGGCGGCGTGTTGTATGCCGACGTGCCGGGCATGTATTCGTTCAACGGCTACACCATGGAAGAGAGGTCTGCCGCCGATGAAATAACCCGCGCCGACCTCATTGTAAACGTCGTCGATTGCATGACTTTGGAGAGCGCGCTGCGCCTCACGAAAAGGATCTGCGCGATGAACAAAAACGTCGTCGTGTACCTTTCGAAGAAGCGTAAACTCACCTTGCGCGGCGGTTGGATTGACGAGGAAAAGCTGTCCCGCATGCTCGGCGTGCCCGTCTTGTCCTGCCCGATAAAAGAGCTTGCGCGTTTAATTGAAAGCGGCGATTTTCATGGCGTTAAAAAAGATGAAAAAATATCGCTCGACGAGGCATATTACGGGGGCAATCGCAATTTGACGCGCGCGGAAAAGCTATTTTGCAACAGGTTTTTCGCGCTGTTTTTCTTTGTCGTCTTTCTGACTTTCACCTTCTTTGTAACCTTTCATCCGGCTATGCCGGGCGCAATTTTAAAGGACGCGCTGGAGTGGTTCATCGTCAAAAAAATAGGCGGGGAAATATGCTCCCGCATATCCGACGGCGCGCTTGCAAGCTTCATCGGCGAGGGCGTGATAAGCGGCGTGGGCGGGGTGCTTTCCTTTATCCCGCAGATTGCGCTTTTATATCTCGCGCTTATAATTTCCGACGAGAGCGGGATATCCTCCGCGCTCTCCTTTGCCACCGACGGACTTTTCGAGAAGGCGGGTTTGAGCGGAAGGGCGGCCTTCTCGCTCGTCTCCGGCTTCGGCTGTACGGCCGCCGCGATAGCCACAACGCGCGGCTATTCCTCAACCGACGCGCGCCGCAAGACCATTGCCGTCCTTCCGTTTATCCCCTGCGGCGCGAAAATGCCGCTGTTTTTGACCCTTTTATCCCCGCTGTTTTCCAATCCTTTTCCCGCAATCTGCGCTCTCTATTTTTCGGGCGTCGCCCTCGCAATTGCCCTTTCCGCCGCAATGAAAGGGGAGAGGGAGGGCATGATCTCCGAAGTCGCGCCCATATGCCTTCCGGGCGCGGGGACTGTAATAAAAAAGTTGTTTTTTCAGATAAAATCGTTTATAATGAAGATAACGACATACGTGTTCGCCTTTTGCGTAATAAGCTGGTTTTTATCCCACTTCAATTTCACGCAGGGCTATTGCGCGCCGCAGGATAGCATACTCGGCGTTTTCAGCAGACTCATCTGCCCGCTGTTTTATCCCATGGGAGTGCGCGACGCGCGCCTCGCATACGCCGCGGTCACCGGCTTTGCCGCCAAGGAAAACGTAGCCGCAACCATAGCCATGCTCATACCCGAAGGCCTTGCGCTCGGCTTCCCGGCGACTATTGCCTTTTGCGTGTTTTTCCTCGTCTGCCCGGCGTGCATTTCGGCTTTTGCCGCGTCGGCCAGGGAAATCGGGTTTGCCCGCACGCTCAAGTATAACGCGCTCCAGCTGGCGTTTGCATTCGCGGCCTCGTATGCGACATATTTTATTTTGTGCCTTTTGTGAAATGCACCATGCGTGAAAAGCGCGGGAAAAACGTGGGAAATGAGCGCGTTCAGGGCGCGGCAAAGGCAAAACCTATCATGAAAAAATTTACGATAAAGGAAAAATCGACGCTCAGAGACTTCACCGACTGCACCTATCCGCAGGGCGGGTTTTATTTCCGCACCCTCCTTAAAGGGGGAAATATCCGCGTGAACGGCGAAAAAGTCAGGCAAAATATAACGGTGGAGCGCGGCGACGAAGTGACCTATTACACCACGTCCGCGCAGGAGAGCAAGGCCTCGCACAAAGTCGTCTACGAGGACGAAAACGTCTATATTGCCGATAAATTTTCTGGCGTTACGAGCGAGGCGCTGTTTTGCGAGCTGGACGGATATATCCCCGCGCACAGGTTGGACAGGAACACCTGCGGGCTGTTGGCGTTCGGCAAGACGCAGGCCGCCGCGGACGAGCTCATCGCGGCGTTTAAGGACAGAAGGGCGGAAAAGATATATCTTTGCATTGCCAAGAACAAATTCGCAAAAAATTGCGCAAAGCTGGAGGCATATCTCAAAAAGGACGCGCAAAAGGCGGAGGTGCGCGTATTCGACAAAGAAGTAAGCGGAAGCGAGCGCATCGTGACCGAGTACCGCGTAATAAAAGAAATGGGCGACGTGGCCGAGGCGGAAATAAAACTGCACACGGGCAAGACGCACCAGATACGCGCCCACCTCGCGCATATAGGCTGTCCCGTGCTCGGCGACGAAAAGTACGGCGACGGGGAACTGAACAAAAAATACGCCGCGCGCAGACAACTGCTCGTGGCGAAGAGTTTGAGTTTTGAGTTGTACGGTCCGCTCGCATATTTGAGCGGCAAGGTTTTCCAAAGCGAATTTACCCCCGCCTTGCCCGTAAAATAGGCATAGGCGTTTAAGGGGGCGGCAAAATTCCCCGCGCACGGCGATGGCCCAATGTCGCCGTGCGCGGGGAATTTTTGCTACATGATTATCTCTTCCCTATCGGCACATAATCGCGCCTGTCCTGCACGCATTGGTAGGCGGGGCGTATGATTTTGTTGCCGTTTGTCAGCTCCTCTATGCGGTGCGCCGACCAGCCCGCAATGCGCGATATCGCAAACAGCGGGGTGTAAAGGCTCTGCGGGAGCCTCAGCATGGAGTATACAAAGCCGGAGTAGAAGTCCACATTGGGCGTTATCGGCTTGTTTACGTGCCTTTGCTCGGCTATCATCTCGCCGGCAATATCCGCGACGGTGTTGTAGAGGTTGAACTCGTCCTCCATGCCCTTTTCCTTTGCGAGCATGCCGGCAAATTCCCTCAAAACTTCCATTCTCGGGTCGGAAACGGTGTATATGGCGTGCCCTACGCCGTAGACGAGACCCGTCCTGTCAAACGCGCGCTTATCCAGCAGTTTTTTGACGTAATCGCGCACGGAACTTTCAGACCAATCCTTTAAATTTTCCTTCATGTTTTCAAGCATCTGGCACACCTTGATATTCGCGCCGCCGTGTTTGGGCCCTTTCAGCGAGCCGAGAGAGGCGGCAACCGAGGAGTACGTGTCCGTACCCGTCGAGGTGGCGAGGTGCGTTGTAAAGGTGGAGGCGTTGCCCCCGCCGTGGTCGGCGTGAAGTATGAGGCATACGTCCAGAACCTTGGCTTCGAGGTCTGTAAACTCGTTGTCCTTCCTCACGATGTGCAAAATATTCTGCGCGGTGGAATAGGCGGACACGGGCTTGTGTATGTACATGGAGTCGTTTTGCGTGCTGTAATATTTATATACCCTGTGAGAGTACGCCGCGATCATCGGGAACTGCGCGATGAGTTGCAGGCATTGGCGCAACACGTTGCTGACCATTATATTGTCGGGGTCGGGGTCGTAGCTGTACAGGTTGAGGACGCACCGCGCAAGCATATTCATCATGTCCCTTGAAGGGGATTTCATGATTACGTCGCGCACGAAATTGCGGGGAAGCACGCGGAACTCCGCCAGCATTTCGCAAAAAGATGAAAGCTCATCGCGCTTGGGAAGCCTGCCGAAAATGAGCAGATAAACCGTCTCCTCGAACCCGAAGCGGTTTTCGGCTATGCAGTTTTTTATTATGTCCTTTACGTTGTAGCCGCGGTAGCAAAGCACGCCGGGAATGGGAGTGCGCACGCCGTCCCGCTCTTCCCAGCTCGTCACCTCGCTGATTTCGGTAAGTCCGCACAGCACGCCCTTTCCGTTTTTATCCCTCAGACCCCGCTTTACGTCGTATTTTTCGTAGAGGGAAGGGTCCATAACGTCTGTTTTTGCCAGCTCCCCGGCGAGGGTGGATATGGCGTGGGAGTATTTGACTATAAGGTTAGCTTCGTTGAAATCCAAATGCGTTGTCCTCTTTATCCTTATTATCCGTTTTGGCAATTATACCATTTCGCACGCCCTTTGTCAATCGCTTATACATATAATTTGCACAATTACGCCGATAAACGGGCAATAAATTGCATAAATTTACATATGTGCGTATAATCTTGCAATAAAATTAAACTTGACAAACATTGCGGCGCGGGGTTAAAATAATCGCGTAACGCGTAATTTGCGCTTAAAATGTGCGCAAAGCGTTTATATAATATAGTAGACATAATGCAAGGAGTTTTACGTCAATGCAACAAGTGAGATTGGTTTCCGCCGATGAAAAGCTGGTGATAGCTCTTACGGGCGAAATAGACGCCGCGACAAGCGAGGAGTTTTATGCGCAGGTCTGCGCCGTTTACGAACACGACAGAAAGGATGTGGAGTTTGACTGCACCGCGCTGGAGTTTATAGACAGCACGACTTTGGGGACGTTCGTCAAGCTTTTCAAGATGGTGACGGGCGAGGGCTATGCGTTCAGGCTGGTCAACGTCCGCCCCCGCATAAAGAAGCTGTTCGAGATCTGCGCCCTCGACAGGATAATGGAGATTGCGTGATGAAAGCGTTTGAAATAAAATTCAACCTCGCCGACAGCGAGTATATGACGGCTCTCCGCCTCGCGGTGGGCGCGGTTTGCGCCGTTTCCGACCTCGACGTGGACGCGGCTGAGGACATGAAAGTGTGCGTCACCGAAGGCTGCCTCATATTGAAGGGGTGCGGCTTCGACAGCGCGCGCGTGACTTTGAATGTTGACGGCGGGTTTTCCGCCGAGATTGAAGGCGAGGGCGGGAAGATCGCGCCCTGCGACAACGAGTTTTCGCTCGCGCTTGTATCCGCGCTTGTGACAAAGCTGGATATAGAGAGGGAGCGGGAAGCCATCCGTAAACTTATCATTGCATTATGATGACAAACGACAAGGCGCTTGAGCTCTTCCGCGAATACCGCAGGACGGGCGACAAGGCGGTGAGGAACGCCCTCATAGAAAACTACATGTATGTCGCCGAGATCCTCGCCAAAAAATTTGCGGGCCGCGGCGTGGATTACGAGGACCTCGTGCAGATAGCTTCCGAGGGTCTCATTGCGGGCGTGGAAAAATTCAATCCCGACCTCGGCTATCGCTTTACTACATACGTGACGCCCACCATAACGGGGCTTATACGCAACTACTTCCGCGATTATTCCCAATCGGTGCGCGTGCCCCGCAAGCTCTACGCGCTCAATGCGCGCGTCCGCGAAGCGGTAGATTCGTACTATCGGCAAAACGGGGTAAAACCGACGATAAAACAGCTTTCCGCAATGCTGTCGGAGAGCGAGGAAAATATCCTGGAAGCTATGGAGTGTCACACTCCCTTAAGCCTCGACGCGACGGTTAAAAACGACGACGGCGAAGCGCCCGTCTACGATTTCGTGGCGGACGATATGCCCGCGTTTGAAAACTTCGAGGACAGGGAGACGTTGCGCGCGGAAATAGCCAAGCTCAGCGAAATAGAGCAAAAGGTCATCAAACTGCGCTTTTTGCAGGGAAAATCACAGGCGGAAGTGGGCAAAGAGCTCGGCATGAGCCAGATGTTCGTATCCCGCGCGGAGAAAAAAATTATAGGTAAACTCAAGGAAGCGCTTTCAAAATGATAGATTTCGAAGTTGACGACATCAGAAACATGAACGCCTTTCTGAAAATTTTTTCCGACTATCTCGAGGAGCGGAACGTGGACGCGGACCGCATATTCGATTCCCGCCTCGTCTCCTGCGAGCTCATATCCAACGTCTTGAAACACTGCGGCGAGCCGGCGCGCTTCAGCGGCTATCTCTCCTCAGACGGGGTGGTGATAAACGTTGAAAGCGAAAAATCCTTCGGCGCTCTTCCGCCGCCCACCCTGCCTGAGGTGTTTGCCGAAAGCGGCAGGGGGCTGTATATTATAAACGCGGTCAGCGGCGGCAACGTTACGGTCTGCGGCAACAAGATCACGGTTATAATAAAGACGGAAAATCCCCGCCGCATGTAAAAAACGGCAAAAATTTAAAAAAATCAAGCCGCGGAGCTTATAAACTCCGCGGCTTATACTTTAACTTTAATTTATTTTACTGTCTTTTGCCGACCTGCTTGTAAATTTTTTCAAGCAGTTGCGTGGACATGACCTCGCGCGAGCGGTTGATGTGCACGAATACCGAGGAGAAGAACCTGCCGTTGTCCTCGCCCATCTTGTAATCGGGCACGCCGTTTATGCGTCCCTTGGTTTTTTCGAGGAAGAGCTGGACAAACTCTATCTTTTCCGCGTCGGTCAGCGTATCCATGAACTTATCCGTGGGGCCCTCATACTTGGGATTGTACGTATAAACATAGCCGTGGCTGTCGCGGTTTTCCTGAACTGCGGGCGCGGCCATGCCGGGGATAACCAACTGCTCCTCGGACATCGCGTTGGTTTGTACGGGTGCGGGCGTGTAAGGCGCCGACGAGCCCAAGAAATATGAGGATTGGGGAGCGGGCTGAGGAGCGGGCTGGGGAATAGGCTGTGGAGCGGGTTGAGGCTCGGGCTGTGCGAAAGGCTCCGCTTGGGGAACCGCTTCGGGCTCGGGCTGAGCAACGGGCTCCGCCTCGGGAATTGCCTCGGGCTCGGGCTGAGCGACGGGCTCTGCCTCGGGAATTGCCTCGGGCTCGGGCTGAGCGACGGGCTCTGTCTCGGGAACCGCTTCGGGCTCGGGCTGTGCGACGGGCTCCGCTTGGGGAACCGCTTCGGGCTGAGCCTCGACATAACTTTTCGCGGACTCCGCGGCGAGGGGAGTTGTATCTTCGGCAAAGGATACGGCTCCGTCGTTTTCCTCGGCGGCAAATTCTTCGTCGAAGCTGGGGCGAATATCCCTGTCGTATTGCTCGTTGAGCTGTTTTGTCTTCTCGGCTTTATCTGCCTTTTCGGCTTTGTTGTGCTTAGAGGAGAGAACTCCCGCCCTGACTATCGCGAACACAAGCTGTATCAAAGTAACCAGCGTCACCGCATACAGGAGAAGGCCCGCTTTGTGGTCCTTGTTTATTATTAAAAGCACTATATACGCAACGGCGAGAAGAAGCGCGACGCTGTATCTTAAAATGCTCGTCACGTTCATCGCCTTGTTCTTTGCGGGATAACCGTTTTTATCCTTTTTTCTGCCTGTGGCAAGCTCTATAAGGTCGCAACCGAAGTTGAAAATCAACATGCACACGAGCACGCCGCCCACGAGGTATGTGATCATGCTCATCATGCCCGCGCCCTTCATAACCTTGATGAGATCGACGAAGTTGATGCCCACGAAGCCGAATGTATAGATCGTATCGAATACCGCGTAGTCGCCCAATTTAAGGGTTGCGGAAAGCTTGTCGAACATACCGCCCACTTTCGTGGATAACAGCGCGGCGGGATTGAGCAGAAGGAGGAATGTCAGCGCGGAGAGAACCAAAAGTATTATCTTGGTAACCGCAAGCCCGCCCTTTTCGTATATCGACTGCACGCACAATACAAGCAAAATGCCGCCGAACGCTATGATGAAGTTGTAGAACTGCCAGGCAGTGCCCCATTCAAATATCCTGAGCGAGGAGAATACGAAGAAACCCGAGGACAGCGCGCCCAGAACTTCAACCGCATAAGCGCAGTTTTTGTAGGTGCGCTTGGACTTATTGCCAGCAAGCACGGGGGCTATCATAATGAGCCCGAGCACGCAGGTCAGCATAAACACGGCAAGCGCGATAGCGGAGGGGTAGCTGATTATGAGACTGTCCCTCTCGAGACCCTTAAAGAACCCTTTGGGCAGGGCGACAATGTCTTTTTTGAGGAGAGGGTTTGCCAGCACGTTTACAACGCCGAGGGCGTATGCAACCAGCATTTTGTCCGCGACCCCGCCCGAAGCTATGTTGAACAGGGGCGCGAGCAAGCCCGCAAGAAGGCACGCAAGCGCGATGAAGTAGGTGATGACCGTAAAGAGCTTTGCGTTCTTTTCGGCCTTGCCGTCTCCGTTCTTTGCGTTCAGCCCGGCGTTTGAAGCCATAAAGGGCTGTTGGTTTGTTTCGTTAAAATTTTCTTGTACCATAAATATCTCCGTAGAGCCGCAATGAGCGGTCCCGTGGGGCTTTGCCCCTCGCATATATACGTTAGAGTACTACATATTGTTGTCATTGTTTATTGTAATACTTTTTGTTCGCTATGTCAAGATTATAATCGATAAATTACCTTTTTTTTACATGCGCGCGCATAAATACGCGTGCGGCAGTGCCGCATAGTACTTTTACGCGCCGTTTGCCCCCTTCCGCCAAGAAGAAAAATTTCGTGGTTTTTGCGCCGTTTAAAGGCGATTGTGTGGGGAAATCACCCATCTTTTGCGCTCTCCCGCAGTAATTATTTTAAGCAACGGCCGCGGGGAATATACCTTTTAACGCCTTTGCGGCGCGCCGCTTTGCCGCACCTTTCCGCCCCTTGCGGGATTTATTTCCGCGCAGGCAAATAAATTTTTCCGCAATCGCACTTTAAATCGCGCGGCTTAATGGGGAATAAACGGGAAATGAAATGGGGCAAGGAAGGGAAAATTAAGTGAAATTTATATAAAAAAATTATTTTTATGACCCCCGCCGCTATTGAAAACGCAAAAAAAAGGTATATAATATAAAGTGTTGCGCGGCGGGTGCGAAAATTTCCCGCGCGCGAAAAAAACAGCATTTTATTTTTGCGGCGGACGGTGGAAAATTTTACGCCGCAAAATCGCATAGGAGCGGTAATATGCCTCAATCAACGCAAAATTTACGGGGTCGCGAATTGCTTTGCGATCTCGTCTCCGGGCTGGACGAAAACGCCGTCCGCGATATAAAAGAAGAGCGCGTGGGGAAGGGTCTCGAGGGTATCTTTTCGGACGGCGCGCTGATGAACGCCTGCTTCAGTCTGTTCGATAACGATCTGAATGTCAGCCGTACTGCGGAAAAGCTTTACATGCACCGCAACACGCTCATCTACTCGCTTAAAAAGATAGAGCGGGTAAGCGGCTACAACTTAAAGAAGTTTGCGGACGCGGCGGAGTTTCTTACCCTATACTATGTATATACGCGCGCTGCGCGCAGGGGCGCGCGCGAGGAGCGTTGATCGATATGAAGATGAAGATAAAAAAATTTGCCGTTGCGCTTTTGTCGGCATGCGCTATGGGGGCGTGCTTCATGTGCGGATGCGTCGCCAAGGCGGATACGTCCTACGATTGGATAATTTCCACGATAGTGCAAAATTACTATTACGACATACCCCTGGCCGAACTGCACGAGGGGATAATGCAGGGCGGGGTCTCTTCCGTGCTCGATATTTACTCCGACTACTACACAAAGGAAGAATACGCCAAGGTTTTGGCCTCCAACAGCGGCAACAAGGACGGAATTGGGGTGAGCTACTCCTTTATTCCCGAAGGCGTGACCCAAATGGGAAGCGGCGTTTACGTCTCGTCGGTCGTCGGCGGCTCGCCCGCGTATGAAAGCGGACTGCGCAAGGGGACGTTCGTCGAGGCCGTGCAAGCGGGAGAGGAGCGCGTCGAATTGCACTCATCGGAAGATTTTTCGGGCTTTGTCTCCTCAATGCCCTTTGGGGAGGACTTCACGCTTATAACCGACCGCGGGGATTTCGTCATGCATACGGCCAATTACACGGCAAGCTACTGCACGCTTTCCACCTCGCAAAAGACCTATTCTTTCGCCTATTCGAAGGGCGTGCGTCGCACGGTGGAGGAGGACGAAGGCTTATCCTGTCTGCCCGAGGGCGCGGCCTATCTGCGCCTCGACCAATTTTACGGCAACGCGGTGTCCGAATTTGCGGAACTGATACGCATTTACAACGACGTGGAAAAGTGCACCTCGCTGATATTGGACCTGCGCGGGAACGGCGGCGGTTACGTTGACGTAATGTGCGGTATTTCGGGCATATTTGCGGGTCAATTGAACAAAACCGGCTCCTGCGCAATGACCGCGCGTTACAAAAACGGCTCCTCGACAATCTTCCCCATTTCCCCCGCGGACGCGACCCGCACATTCCCCGCGGGCGGGAAGATGAGCGTGCTCGCCGATAACGGTACCGCCAGCGCGTCCGAAGCGCTGATAGGCGTGCTCATAAGCCTCGGCGTTATAGATTACGGCGACGTGTATATCTCCGATTTTCCCGATAATTATCTGGAGTTTTCCCATACACAGCTAAAGGATTGCCGCACCTACGGCAAGGGAATAATGCAGTCGTCCTTTTCAAACAGAGACACGGGCGAGGTGTTAAAGCTGACCACCGCGAAAATTTATTGGCCCAACGGCACGTGTATTCACGACGTGGGGCTCACCGCGGAAAACTGCCCTACGGTTGCCGCGGATTGGAATGTTACCTATTCCGACGAGCAGCTCTCCCGCGCGGTCGCCGTAATTTACGCGCGGTAAACGCGGAAAAAATTCAACCATAAACGTGTGAAATTTCCCCCGGCCGCAAAAGGTGAAAAGGCCGGGGGAAATCCCAAAAGAAAGCGATAAAACTCAAAAGAAAACGATAAAACGCCCTTAAAACTCAAAAGAAAACGATAAAACGCCCTTAAAACTCAAAAGAAAACGATAAAACGGATAAGGCCGCGGCAGATCACCGCGGCTTTTTGAATTTCTTCACCCTCACTGCGTCGAACATGATACATGCGGAAAAGCCGTGTTCGGTCTCCACAGAGTCAAAGGAATACTTCCCGTCGCATTCGAAGTACTCGGAGCAGACCCTTTTGATGTCGCTCAAAAACAGCTCTTTTTCCTCTTCGGTCATCTGCTCCCGCATGGTTAAAAGGCTTTTCACACAAACCTCCTCAATTTTTTCTTTATTCCGCCGAGGGGTCCGGCATAGGCGCGCGTCACGCCGTACAGTTTTTTCTGCCCGCCGCTTATGTACTGCGCGGCAAGCGAAAACGCCCTTTGCGTTCTCCCGCAGATCTTGCCGAGGGGGAGGGAGAGGTCCTCGGGAATCACACCCACCGCCTCGCACCGCAGAAGTTTGGCTAAGTCGGCGGGCGGCATTATATTTCCCCCGCAGACAAGGCCGCCGTTTACCTTGTTCAAAATCAGCCCGACTTTCATTCCGCCGTCCTTCAACACGCTCACCGTTTTATCCGCCGCCTTTACGGAAGAGGCGTATGGCTCGGTCACTACGACGGCGCGCCCGCAGGCGGAGGATGCGCAACCGTCGCACAAGACGAAATCGAAGGTGTCGCACATTTCCCTCGCCGCCCGCGCGATAAAATCCCCGTCCGTACAGCCCAGCGCGGGCATGTAAAACAGGTTTGCGCATTTCCCGTGCTTGAGGACGGTCTGTTTTATGCGGCACGCCCCCGAGGCCGCGTCGGCAAGGGTGTAGACGTTCATTCCGTCCAGCCCGCTCACCGTCAGTCCGTCCGCGCAGACCCTGTCGCCGTCCAAAACAAGCGTCCTCTCCCCGAGCTCGGAAAGGGCGCACCCCAACCTGTACGCGCACGTCGTCGCCCCCGCGCCGCCCTTTGAAGAGGCTATGTATACAGCTTCGCCCATATGACAAAATCCAGCCTTTTCGCGTTTTTTTTAATTATATAATGTGGTCAAACGTGAATTTTGGCGGAAAAAGTTGCCGTTTGTAATTTATTCGGGTACAAAGTAACAAAAAAATATTACAAATGCGTTGACTTTTATGACATGCCGTAATATAATAAACTGTGTCGGAAAGTATTAACTCTCCCCGCCGTGGGGCATTTTTTTATTGCGGCGGCCGGGGCGGACTTAAAAAAATCTTTCCGCGCCTCTCCCAAAAGGAGGAAAAAAAGTTTATGAAGAAACATTTCAAAAAGTTAATAGGGGCGGCGCTTTTGCTGCTTTCGTCCGCGTCGCTTTGCTTCGGCTCCGCATGCGCGGCAAAAACCACTGAGATGGCCGCGCCCGTAAATGCGGAAATAACCAAGGCCGAGGCCCCCGCGGACGGCAGTCTCCCCACGGCTCACAGCGGCCCGGAAAATCTCTCCTACATAGCGTACACGCTCGACGCACAGACGCAATTCCATGTTTATTCCTACACGCTCACCAATGCGTCCATAGCCACGCAGATCACGCGCGGCTATCGCGATTTTAAGGACGGCGTGCTTATTTCAAGCGATATAACCTACTCCTCAATGGTAAAATCGGGCTCGCAGACCTGCACGGTTTTCAACGAGGATGCGGGCGAATACGAGGTGTACTTCCGCTCCTCGGCGGAGCCCACCGCGGAAACTACCGCGACCAATGCGGAGTGGAATACGGAGCCTCCCGTACACTACACAAAAAACGCGTATCTTCGCACCTTCGGCCTCTTGCAGAACGAGCTGACGAATTTCATCATTAACGAGGATTCCGTAATCGAAAGCGGCGAGGTGCAACTCAATTCCGACGGCACTTACACCCAAAGCTTCGTGCTCGACCCCGCCGTTTCCACCTATTATTACGCGTTCGGCATGAAGACGAGGGGCGGCCTCAGCGGCTATCCCTCTTTCCAGAGCGTGACGATGAGCGTCACGTTTACCGACAAATGGCTTCCTTTGGAAGTATCCATGCGCGATGTGTCCTCGGTGAATAAGGGCGTAGTCGTCACTTCCGTATCCGAGAGCTCTTGCGAGTTTTCTTACGACGGCGTGGATGAAGCGCATTTCGCGAACTACGCAAATTATTTCAGCGGCTACCTCGGCGACGAAAGCCTGGAGCAGGGCGGAGACATCGAGGAGGAGTTTGTCCTCGACGTCACCAACGTGCTCTCCAACGGCTTCTCCAAGATCATGGACGGTGGAGAGCAATTCGAAATTACCCTCACCCTCGGCGAAAACACCTACTGCGGCTACGCGTTTGTGTCTTTGGACCTTGCGAATCCCCTCGAGACGCTGGCAATCAGGCTCAGCCTCGGCAAGAGCTTGCAGGAGCAAACCCTTTACATAGAGTATGCAAACGGCGAGGCTTCGGCCTATTACGGGGAGGGCTTTGCCCTTGACGTTAACATAGCGGAGCTTAAGCCGCAGATAGCGCAATTGTCCGATTACATCGGGGAGATAACGGCCGGCCTCGGCATGCAAAGCGACGGCGAAGGGGGTATCTCCTTGTCCGGCGACGCGCTGAACGAAATAATGAATTGCATGACCTTGCAGGAAATCGGCGGCGAGGCGCTGTTGGAGTTAAACACACAGGATCTCCTCGGGCTGGGGATTGGGATAGACGCAAAGCTTTTCTTCGGCGTTGACGCGCGTTCGGCGGCGTTCCGCGGCGGCGTGATAAACGGCATAAGCATAGGCGGCGAGGCGCTGGACGCGGAAATACTTCTGCGCACGACCACGGCGGAGCCCATTTCCCACGACAAATCCCAAACCACGGCGAGCCTTTCGGACTACGTCGCGGACGTTTATTCCTTGATTTCTTCCGACCTCTTGGAGGTAAACGTCAGTCTTGACGGCAACGGCGAAGATGTCGGCGTTTCCGCGCTCGGCGGCATAAAGGCGGACGTGAAGGCGTTTATCGATATAGACGGCGTAACCGTGGGCGCGGAGGCGGACGTATCTTACTCACATAACGGCGGGGAAATCTCGGCGGTTGCGGATATCTTCTACGATTATGCCGTCGGCAACGGCGGCTACGGGAGGGCGGTTCTCTCATTGAAGGAGCTGAACGGCGCGCCCGCAAATATTTCCGTTTACTGCGACGTAGAGGAGCTTGTGCAAAGCCTTAAAACGCTTTTGACTTTCGGCGGCGCGCCTGCGGGCGTGGCTTTGGACGGGATAGTCGGGGCCATAAACAGCGCATTCACAAACGATTTTTCCACCCTTCTCACCGAAGTCTACGCGGATAAAACGCAGATAAAGATGGGCGTGAACGTGGATACCGTGCTCGGCATGCTCGGCGTGGACGCGGGCGTAAAATTCGGTTCCTGCGCGCTTTCATATCAGCGCGGCGAGGGCGTTTACGGCGGCGCGTTGAAAGCCGCTCTTCCCGCGCTCGGACTCAATATTTCCATAAGCGGCGCGGAAGGAGAAATATCCCAGCCCGATACAAGCAACAGTCTGGACCTTGTGTGCGCGCTGGAGGATATTCAAAAGTTTATAAATGCCGAACTGTATGAAATCAACCTTTCATTCGACGGCGACAAAATAGAGCAGGTCAAGGGGCTTAAAGCGGACGCGCAGATATTTGCGGATATTAACGGCAAAGCGGCCTACGCAAAGCTCAACGTTAAGTACAATTACAATGGAAGTGAAGTCAGCGCGAAACTTTCCGCCTGGTACACTTACGAAAAGGAAACCTACGGCACAGTAATTCTTTTGCTCGAAGAGCTTAACGGCCGCGCTACAAATATTTCGGTAAAGGCGGAAATCAGCCAAACGATAGAAGCCGTAAAGGAACTTCTTACATA